>JALHPX010000160.1 GCA_022842225.1 bacterium | reverse complement strand
GCCTGGAAAAATCCAATGAAAGCTAAGGAGCTCGCTCTGAGCCAATATAAGGGCGGCTCCGACGTCATCTTCGCTCCCGCAGGTGCCTCGGCCATGGGCCTATTTGATGCCGCGGAAGAGACTCAGAAATTCGCGATCGGTGTCGACTCCAATCAGAACTTTGTAAAGCCGGGCCGGGTCCTCACTAGCATGGTAAAGCACGTCGATAACGGCGTGTATGACACCATTCACTCTGTGCGCGAAGGCAAGTTTGCCGCCGGCGAAGTAAGCATGGGTCTAAAAGAAGGCGGCGTGGGCTATTCGCTAGATGACTTCAATAAAGCGCTGATCACGCCCGAAATTTTGAAAAAAGCGGAAGCGCTAAAGCAAGACATCATCACGGGAAAAATCCAAGTTCCCGACTACTACGTAACCAAGAGTATCCCGAACTCTTAAGCTTGGCGGGGGCCTGGGGTTGAACAACGCGCAGAGTGCTGCAGCTTTTGAATTTGAGGGCGTAACCAAGATTTTTGGTTCCGTTACTGCAAACTCGGACGTTAGCTTTAGCGTCGAATCCGGCACTATCCACGGTGTGGTCGGGGAAAATGGCGCCGGCAAATCCACCATCATGAAGATTCTCTACGGGATGTACCATCCCGATGGCGGAACCATCCTGGTTCAAGGCAAGCCAGTCCGATTCAAATCTTCGCACGATGCGATTTCGCTCGGCATCGGCATGGTGCACCAGCACTTCATGCTCGTTCCCACCCTCACCGTATGGCAAAACGTGGTGTTGGGAATGGAGCCTAAAAAATGGAATCTCAATCGCAACAATTCCATCACCGAATTAAACAACATCAAGTGTCAGTTTGGCTTTCAGGTCGATCTCCACGCGCGCATTTCGGATCTAACTGTCGGACAACAACAGCAAGTAGAAATTCTTAAGCTGTTGTACCGCAAGGCCGAGATCCTGATTCTCGACGAACCCACTGCGGTGCTCACCCCTCAGGAAGTCGATGTATTGCTGGAGCGCCTAAAGAACCTGCGCGACTTAGGCAAAACTGTCGTCTTTATCAGCCATAAATTGCGCGAGATCTTGTCCTTTACCGAGAACGTCACGATCATGCGCCATGGGAAAGTCGTCGAAACTTTACCCACATCGGGGCTAACCGAATCCAGCCTTGCCGAGAAAATGGTGGGACGCAAACTCCGCGCTCTACCCGTGCGCAAGCCCGTCGATACAGCTCGCTCGCCGCGGCTGTCGATTGATAACCTTTGTGTGGAAAAAGACGGCCAAGCCAAATTATCGAATGTCAGCTTTGACGTCCGGCCCGGAGAAATCATCGGTATTGCGGGTGTCGATGGCAACGGCCAGCACGAGCTTGTCCAAGTCTTGATGAATGTCGCGCGCGACTATGAAGGCAAAGTGCTTCTCGACGGCAAGCCGCTCCGAGAATGCCGAACCTACGAACTCAAACAAAAGGGCCTCGCAGTGGTCCCACCCGACCGCCTGAAAGAAGCCGTGGTGACGGACTTTTGTATTCGAGAGAATTATATTTTGGGCCACCACTGGGAAAAAGAGTTCGTATCGCATGGCACTTTTCAAATGCCTAAAATCCAGGCGGCAGTAAAAAGCGCGCTCGAAACGTTTGACGTACGCCCACGCGAACCAGAATGGCCAATGAGCGGGCTCTCTGGCGGCAATCAGCAGAAGGTGGTCTTGGCCCGTGAGTTCGCGCGCCCTGTGGAATTACTTGTAGCCGCTCAACCCACCCGCGGCGTCGATATCGGTGCGATTGAATTTATTCACGCCCGTTTTATTCAAAAGCGCGACGAGGGCGCCTCTATTGTCTTGGTCTCAACCGAATTGGAAGAAATCCTCCAGCTGTCGGATCGCATCTTGGTTCTTTACGAAGGCAAGATTCAGGGCCAGTGCCTGCGCAAAGACGCGACGGAAGAAAAGCTGGGATTGTGGATGACCGGGGGTCAGCAATGACCGCTAAAACCCGCAGAATCGCTGAAACAAAATCGGCCGTCGGCGGTTGTATTTTTGCGCTGTTGCTAGGCACCTTTATTTTGGCGGTGTCGGGTGAAAATCCGACGCTCCTCTTTGAGGCACTCTCTAATTCGATCTTTACCGGATTTGGTTTGGGCTACACGCTCTTCTATGCCACGCCATTGATCTTCACCGGACTCTCCGTCGCCGTGTGTTTTCGCTGCGGGCTCTTTAACATCGGCGCCGAAGGCCAATTGTATATGGGCGCGCTGGGGATCTTGCTCGTCTCGCTGCTCTTGCCGAATGCTCCTGCGATTGCGGCAATCCCATTGGGAATTCTAAGTGCGGCACTCTTGGGTGGCTTGTGGGGAGCAATTGCGGGTGTTCTCAAAGCAAAGCGCGGCAGCCACGAAGTCATCGTGACCATCCTGCTCAATTTCGTTGCGCTCTACATCGTCAATTACCTGATTCTCTATCCGCTAGATGATCCGACGACTCAGAAACCAGAAAGTTTGCCGCTAGGTGCTGGCTACGCCATGCCGCTACTGAGTGAAATCGGGCTCACCGTTTTTGATACCACGCCCGTAAATACTTCTTTGTTCGTCGCCATCGCCACGGCTCTGGTGATTCGCTTCTTACTCAAATCAACACCCTTTGGATTTGAGATGCGCAGCGTGGGGTATTCCTCTAGCGCCAGCCGGATCGCGGGCATCTCGGTCGGCCGCCAAACCATCCTGGCTTTTGTGATTTCGGGAATTCTCGCCGGCATGGTCGGGCTGAACGACGTGCAAGGCTACCATCACAAAATCATCGAAGGCTTTTCTCCCCAATATGGTTTCACTGGAATTGCCGTTGCATTGCTTGCGCGCAACAACCCAGTAGGCATTCTCTTCGCCGCCTTGCTCTTTGGAACGCTTCACAATGGCGCGCGTGATTTGGAATTCTTAAGCGACAAAGTCACTAAGGAACTGGCCTACGTCATTCAAGCAGTTTTGATCGCTGCCGTAGCCGCTCCGCGCTTTGGCGAAACTCTATTTGGTTGGCTGCGACGTGGGGGCAAGAAACCGGCATGATTGAATTACTCGCTTCCACCTTAAGACTCGCCACACCTCTCATCTTTGCAGCCATGGGCGGATTATTTTGCGAGCGCGCCGGCGTCGCCACCATTTGCTTGGAAGGCGTGATGCTCACAGGCGCTTGGGCCGCGGCCACCGCCACTTACTTCACCCAAGATCCTTATATCGGCATTTGCGCGGGCCTTGTGGCGGGGGTTCTTACAATGTGGCTCCACGCTTTACTTGCCGTGCAATCCAAGGCCGATGCGATTGTCAGCGGTGTGGCGGTGAATTTGTTCGCCACAGGAATCACGCCGCTGCTAAACAAAATATTTTTTGGCGGCACAGCCAACACTCCATCGCTTTCGCTGGATCAGCGGCTCTCCAACGTTCCGATTCCCGGACTCGAACAAATTCCCTTCTTAGGCCCTCTTCTCTTTGATCAGCCTTTCCTGATCTATCTCGGGCTATTGACTCCCTTTGCGGTGGCGTATGTCATTTACCGAACTGCTTTTGGTCTACGTATTTTAGCGGCGGGCGATGGCCCCAAGGCATTGGCAACTGCCGGAGTCTCTCCGACGCGTGTGCGTTGGATGGCGTTTGCAGTGGGCGGAGCACTCGCGAGTTTAGGCGGCACTTATCTCGCCATCTCGCATGCCAGCCAGTTTACTCGCGATATGACAGCGGGACGCGGCTACATCGCTCTCACTGCGCTGATTTTTGGAAAATGGAAACCCGTGCCCACGCTTTTCGCTTGTTTGTTTTTCGGATTCTTCGACGCCCTCCAGATTCGACTGCAAAGTAGCTCGATTGGAGGATTCTCAGTCCCAGTGCAGTTTATTCAGATGCTTCCTTATGTCGCGGCCTTGGTTTTGCTGGCGGGATTTATTGGACGCGCCGAGCCACCCCTCGCTATTGGCAAAGACGATCGCTAAACTTCGCCGCACCACACAACGTTAGATATCTTGTCCAACCTCTCCACTAGCGATAGGCTTTCGTTATCCTTAAATAAAAACCGGTAATGTCGTTGCAGAAACCTTGGAAAAAAAGTGAGTCCGGCCAAGCGCCTCTGATGATCATCCTGTTGGGGATGGCATTTACAGTCGGCGCCTGGACCATGATCAGCACCTACACCAGCGTTGAGAGCAACTTAGATATACGCGCGCAAGATGAGCGTCTGCACCTCGAACAGGTGCTGATGGACAACACGAACTGCGCAGACACGATGGCGCAAATAGGTTTAACCGATGCCGCATCGATCACGGAAAAGTGCACCACGAGTTTTTCCGATCAAACAACGGGCATAACCAACCCAACGTTCGTTCCTCTCATCAATTCAGACGGAGACATCGTCACCGAAAGTTTCGACAACAGTGCCGGAAAAAAATACGGAAAGAGTGGCAACTGGAGCTTTCGCGCAGGGTGTTTCGCAAGCGGCGCCACTACCTGCCTCTTAGTGCATTCAGCTAAGCCGTGGGAGGGCCCCACCGATCCTCAGAATCAATTCCAGCCGCGTGCCCTACTCGGCCGAGAGGAGAGCTGGAAAAAACTTCCAAACTCGCCGTGGCCAAATTGTTGCTGGGGACCCCCTTCTTGCCGATTATTTGTAAGTCCGGACCCAGTTGCGAGAGACAACACGGTTACTTTTACCATGGTAACGACCAATGCCTCCTCCGCCACCATGTCGACATCCGACTCTAGAATTCCAGCTGGCACGCCCTTTCCGCTTTCTCCGGGAATTCTTACAACCACTCATCTTGTTACCGGAGCCAAAACAGCGACAGCAGTCGTGGTGGGTCCTGGCGGCACAAGCAGCTGCTCTGTGAGTTACCTCGTTGTCGATCCGCCGCTCTGCGATCTCACCATCACTACTCCGGCCGCGGTGGGCGGAATTCACCAGGTGACGAGTGGTCAACCTGTGACACTTTCTTTGACCTGGACCAATTCCTCTAGCGTAGAGTCCACACCCACCCTAGCCGAAATCGTCGCATTCAACATGCCACCTTCTCCGGAAGTTCAATTGCCACTGAGCATTGCATTTCCGGTTCCAACTTCTGGGGTCCCCACGCAAACTTTGAGTGTGGTCCCGCCGGTAGGACGAACGGATCAAGGGATCGCCGGATTCCGCGGCAAGTACGTCGCTGCTCTCCGCAATGCTACGGGTTCCTCCTTTTGCGAGACAACCAACGTAGCCGCGATTTGCCCACTCTCGACTCCCGTCGGGTTTTATGAATATTTGTCGCCCCCGGTTAACTGCACCACTTGCGACCGCGCGGACTACTTCAACCCCGGCGCGCCCTACACCGTGATGACCCACGGGTTTTCCGTCGCGTCGAACTCCTCTCAATTTCCGAATTTGCAAACTGTTTTCCAGCAATACAGCGCATCGCGCGCCGACTTCTGGACGAGCGTCACAAACCAGGGAAGTGTTTTGGAGGACTACAACATGCCTCCGACTCCTCTGTTCTACGCCTATAACAATAGCAACGAGGCTCCGGGCCTAATTCCGATTAGGACCATGACAAAGACCCACCCAGCTACCGCGCAGGACCAGTTTGTGTTCCCCGCCGATTCTCGTTACGCCGCCAACATCGCCGCTTATCAAGGGCAGGGTTACACCCAGGGAGCGACGAATGAATTTCATGCGTGCCCGGTTCCAGGCAATTACAATCCAGTGGTGCAATCTCCTGGTGCGGGTCCAGGTCCTGGTCCCGGGGCTCCAGGACCCGGAGCACCTGGACCGTCTTCTCCCGGGCCCGGTCCAGGACCGTCTGGGGGTTGCCGTGGGAGTTTGCCCCCTGTCTACGACGCGAATATTTCCGCGTGCGGATCGACTCAAAATTGCGTGGGCGTAAGTACCATGCGCGAATTCTGGGATGCCGTCTGCGACAATGCGCAATGCATTTATCTCAAAAACAATCTAAACGGCGCGGACGTGCAATGGACCTGCGGTTGCTCTTCTCCCATGGCGCCTAGGACACTAGATGGCAAAGGTTTCAGTATTGTCGGTTTCAATGGGAAAAAGACGTCCGCTTCCTCCTGGCATTCATCCCTCTTTGAGTACACTGGGCTGGGAACGACGCGCTTTTGCAACCTAACGATGCAAAACATCAATCTCACTTCGAACGTTGCAAGTTGGAACGGAATGCTAGCCGGATTTGTAAACTCGACCAGCGGCATTGGAACAACCTTTTACGGCGACAATCTGCACGTAACAGGAACCATCGGACCGGCAAGAATGGTCGCAGGGATCTTCGGTGCGCCCGGTTTCACAATAGGCGGGGCAAATGTCAACCTGACTAATTCAACCGTGAGCGCAACTCTCATAGGAAATGTCGTTGGCGGGGCAGTCGCAACCGCGCGCGGAGGAAACGTCCAACTCGATGCCGTAAATGTTTCTAGCAACATTACGGTCGCCGGAGGACAGGTACCTGGCTGGACACAACTGAGTTCCGGTGGGCTAGTGGGAGATGCCAATTTTGGTGGAACCGCAGCCAACATCGAAATCAGAAACTCTCGCTATTCCGGCACAATGACCCTCTTCCCCGGCACCTCCACCATTGCCGCTTATGGCGGGCTTGTTGGAAGCGAAAGTAGCGCTCCTCTTGCGATCTACGACAGTCTATTTTCCGGTACCATCAACGGCGGAACAGTGCAGGCCGTCGGCGGTATCGCCGGACGAGCTGGCTGCAATACGACTATGACCAATGTGGCATCGACGGGTTCCATCGCCACACCCAATTCTGCGAACGTGGGTGGAGTTTTTGGGGAGCAACGCGCAGATAGTTTAAGAAACTACATCAACGTAACCTCCTCCACCAACGTCTCCGGCAGTAGCTGTACCGGCTCGGCTTATGGAGCGGCCAAAACGATCAATAGTCATACGGGGGTTGTTGCCACTGGTAGCGCGACGGGCGGGAGCTCTAATGCAGTGAACGCGAACACCGGGTGTGCGCCTGTCAGCTCGATTGCGTGCCCATAGTGTCAGAACCGTTAGCTTAGTAAGTGCGCAGTAGAGTGACTGCGATCATGCCCACTGCAACCGAGAGCAGAAGGTTCTTCGAAAAATATCCCACCAATAAAGTTGGAATAGCGGCGAGTAAGAAGGAATTTGAAACGTGCACATTTAATCGGCCCT
>JALHPX010000159.1 GCA_022842225.1 bacterium | reverse complement strand
GCTAAGCCTTTGGGCCGGGACTTCTGTCGTCGTCCCGCAGCTAAAGATTGGGGGAGTCAACGCGCCTTACGATCAAACGGGCAAGCGGTTCTTTCTCTCCGTCGATGCAAAGTTGGGAGTGGGCAGGGCCAAGATCGAGTACTTACCCAGTTCAGGGCAGCTGGCGCTAGAGAGTGTGACTTACGCCTCCGGGGATAGAGTCGACTTCAAAGCGGCATCTGGCCACGAGAAGACATTTACCTGGCAATACGGCGACACCAACGAAACTTACAAACTGATTTTTACGGAATTGCCGATTGTCGAAATTACAGCAGCAGTGATTGGCGACGAAAGAAACGATGGTTTGATTCGAATCACTTCCGCGCAGCCCTCTCTAACCACCAGCGACTTGAAAATGGGAATTAAGGTGCGAGGTGCGAGCTCCCGTCTCTATCCTAAAAAGCCTTATAGTGTGGAGTTAAAGAGCGAAACCTCGTTGTTAGAGCTGCGCAAATCCACCGATTGGATCTTGGATGCCTCTTACAAAGACAAAAGCCTGGTGCGAAACCGAGTCAGTCACGCGGTGTACCAGATGATGCAATCGCGGGGCCCAGGCGGAGTGGCCCAGAATGTAGTGAAAGGATCACCCGTCGAGGTGATTCTCAACGGGGACTATGTGGGCGCGTACCAACTTACCGAGCGAGTAGATGCGGATCTGCTGCATTTGGACAAGAAATCTCTGCTCTACAAAGCAATCGACTACGATGCCAACTTTAGCAAAACGTCTCCTATATCGTCGACAAAGCAGAAAACAACCTGGCGTGACGGCTTTGAGATCTCGTACCCCAAAAAAGGTTCGCTAAAACCACTGGAAGATTTCGTTCAGTTTGTCGCCGAGTCGTCGGACAAGGAGTTTTCGAAAGAGATTGAAAGCCGCTTGGATATCGATAGTGCCGTGGATTTCTGGATCTTTGTCCTGTTGGTGGGTGGCTCGGACAATATCACCAAGAACTACTACCTCGCACGCGCGGGCAGTAAGAGTGGCGACAAATTCTTTTTCACTCCCTGGGATTTAGATGGGACGTGGGGCTATGAGTGGCGCGGAATAAAGACAC
Source organism: bacterium (assembly GCA_022842225.1). Taxonomy (GTDB): domain Bacteria; phylum Bdellovibrionota; class FAC87; order UBA2466; family UBA2466; genus JALHPX01. Next base: position 6,087 of record JALHPX010000159.1, on the reverse strand, counting down.
CCGCCACGGATTGGTGGCCAGTGGAGAACAACCGCCTCTTTGAGAGGTTGTACCTAAGCAAGTCACTAGGATTTGCCAAGAAGGTCTCTACGCGCTGGAAGGCTTTGCGTTCAGGAAAGCTCAGTGAAAAACAGTTGGAGTCTTTATTCGCCGAGCGCTTGGAGCCGCTGCGCAGAAGTGGTGCGTGTGCGCGCAATTTGTCGCGGTGGGTATTGTGGGATGGGGCGAAAGATTTATCGACAGTACTCGACGAGGACTACCGCCGCGACTGGATTGCAGACCGGATTAAATTTCTTGATAAAGAATTTTAGTTCCAGTCCGAGGGCAAAGACTCTGAGATGGCTTTTTTCAGAGTTTGCCAACCTTGCGTGGCGGCTTTCTTGTCGCCGGCTTCAAATGCACTGACGCGGCTATCGGCGGCGCCATAGCGCACGCAGTGCACTTCTGCTCTATTGGCTAGGGCTTCTTCAAACTGGGCGCAGTATTTTTCTTTGTCGTCGACGGCAACAATAGCTTTGAAGCGATTCAGATTGCTGGTTTTTAGTAGCAACGTGCGCAACATCAAGCCTTTGTGTTGGCCACTCGTCATAAAAATGCCGTTGCTGTAGCAAGTGTGCGGCGGCTTGTCTGTTACCTTCATTTGCTTTTTCTCTGCATCGGTCAGCCCTAATTTTTGAATGGACTGGGCATCGTAGGGTGCAAAGGTGCCGCCGAAACCAGCCTTTGGCTCAAGTGCCGACGATTCAAATTCATAACCATTGCGTTTTAACTCCCGGAAGGTGGCATCTCGGAAACTCGAAGATTTGCCCGGTTCATAGGTGCAACCGCGTGCGGTGAGCACGATGGTTGGGAAGGTTTGGCGAATAGCGCGGGCGATTTCTACCTGCGCCTTGCCGCCGGGGGGCGACATCGTTCCCAATGTAAAAAGGAGCCCCTGTACTCGCAGTAGGCCTGAAAAATCCGATGCCACTCTCGCCGAGTCGGTTGTTTCTAGGAGGTTGGTTTGCCATTGAAACCACTGATCGCTACCTAAATCGCCGTCCATTTGCAGCAGAGTATTATCGTTATCAAACACGACTAAAATTTCCGAGGGGCTGAATTTCTTAGCGAGCTTGCGTGTGACCGCCTGGACGGCAGAAAAATCCTTGGATTGAACGATCGTGGCTTTAGCAACTGCAGAATTAAAACTGATGCAGACAAGAGCGAGGACGATAAAAAGTTTTTGCATGCTTTGGAGTTAGCGTTTTTCGCGGAACCGGTCTAGAGCAATTATTACTCGGCAGGGGAGGAGTTGTCCGTGGCCCGGATGATGGTACCAGGTTCGATAATTTCTACGTGCTCAGCAGGATTGGACTCAACGTAATGCAATTTATCTTGTAAGGAGGACAATTCGTCGTAGAGCGAATCGCCCAGAAAACGATTGGGTTTAGCGTCGGGAGAAAGCACCTCCGAATAGAGCAACTCTATCTCATCAACTTTATCTGAATTAATGAGCCCATCATTTTCAAATGCTTGCAACACCGAGGTAAGTTGGTCCTTATGCGCGGTAAATGCCTTTGCCTTGCTCTTTAACAGGTCGCCGAATTGTACGGTGGTGGTTGCGGCGCCGTTAGCGTCTTTTAGGCAGCTAAGCAGAATTTCCTGCATCGGCTGGAGAACTTCGGAGACGGCGCGCGGGTTTGAGACAAAGGGTGCCAGCTGATTCGGAGGTTGTTCCGGGCTGACAATCCCCGAGGCCTTTACACTTACCGGGTCGACCAAGTCTGGATGAATCGCTGTAAGCGCAGCTACTAAGTGTTCTACATTATTGTCCGCCTCTGGCTTTTGACCAGAAGACTGCTTTAGAGTCACAGGCAAGGTGGTCACGCGCACAATGCGAGCTAGCTTGTTTTCGTCTTTTGGCTTTCCTGTTTCGACTTGGTCGTCTTCGTTCTTTGGCTTTTCAATTTCGACTTGGCCGCTCCACAACGGACGCAGAGTTTGGCCGCTGTATTTTTGCTTAAGGAGCTCCCACATCATCTCCGGCGTGGAACTCATTGCATTCGAAATAGCGACCACCTTTTCGCCTGTCTTCAGTTCGACCACTAGGCCCGTTCCATAACGCCGTGGTCCTGTAGGCTGCAACAATCTCACTGGATTGGTCTGATGCCTCCACAATTTACTGCTAAAAATTTGACCGGCGCGCTGCTGGCGCGAAATCAGATCAAATTGGCATTTTACTGGGTTCAAAAAGGGGTCGTTTCCGGCGTGCGAAATCATCGACAGAATCAGCGCTAGTAGTGGGAGGGTGGATTTAGTCATGAATCACTATTTTAACAGAAAAACAGAAAACCCTTTCGAGCAGATTATTGGCCATAAGAAAAATAGATGTCTACCATGCAAATAAAATAATTATTTCTTATCCAGCGAAACCGATAATTTCTCACTTGTTCGACAGCGAACTAAAAAAACTTTCAACCCAAAGAGGAGTTATCCAATGAAAAATCTATTCGCGGTATTCGCCGCTGCAATTACGCTAAGCGCCAACTCGTTTGCTATTTACGCGCCAGGCTGGGAACGCCCCATCCTGACCGCAGAAGACATGGAAATCGTCTCGGCTACTCAAGCTTTTGAACATGCTGAACGCGTGGACCTTACTTTGACAAAGCGCGATGGTCAAAAACAACCGACCGGAATGATCGTAAGTGTCGTATTTCCAGAGTCCTCCAAGCCGGTTGTAAAGAAGCTGACGATTACGGACATCTCGATGGACCGTTGCGGAACAACGACCTACATCGCCAATTTGGCTAAAAAAGCTGGCAAAGCCGGAATGGAAGCTCGCTACTCGGTAGTGCTCGAAGATCACTCTTTCCGTCGTTGCAAAGACATTAAGCCTGCTCGTTGGGAAGCAAGCATTCGCGAAGGGTATGGCTGGTGCGGCACTTTCGACGCCACGATGACCCTTCAAGGCGAGCCTAATCCAGTATTCACGATTCAATCGCGTTAATTGGCGATTCAAAAGTCTGCCTAGTCGACGAGAGTAGTCCCTCATCGACCAGATCAGTCAAACCAGCGCCGGCCGATTCTCCCCATGAGAATTGGCCGGCGTGTTTTTTTGGTCTATGAAGAAGGCACTATGGACGTACGCGCATACAACAAAGTGGCTTGGGATAAACTGGTCGACACGCGGGATCGCTGGACAGTGCCAGTGAGCCCAGAGGAGATCGCGCGCGCGCGGCAGGGCGACTTCTCGGTGTTGCTCACTCCAAAAAAGCCCGTACCGCGAGAGTGGTTCCCGGCGCAGATGAAGGGTTCGAAAGTTCTCTGCCTGGCCAGTGGCGGTGGGCAGCAGTCGCCGATTTTTGCAGCAGCCGGCGCGGAAGTGACGGTGCTCGATAATTCGCCCAAGCAATTGGCCCGCGATCAGGAAGTGGCGGCGCGTGAGGGGTTGACCATCAAAACCGTTGAAGGCGATATGCGCGATCTCGGCGCGTTTCGGAATGACACTTTTGATTGGATTTTCCACCCTTGCTCGAATTGCTTCGCCGAGGAGATTTTGTCGGTGTGGCGCGAGTCGTTTCGGGTGTTAAAGAAGCATGGCTTCATGCTGAGCGGCTTCTCCAATCCGATTATCAATCTCTTTGATCCTGATTTAGAGAAGCAGGGGACTTTTCAATTGAAGTTCACGATGCCCCACTCGGATTTGGATTTAACCGAAGAGCAGCGCCAGAGATGGTATCCCGATGAGCCGATTAATTTTGCGCATTCGTTAGAGGATCAATTAGGCGGGCAGACGGCCGCTGGATTTCTCATTGCGGATCTGTACGAAGACGATTGGGGCGGCAATGCGCCGATTGATAAATTCCTCAAAGGCTTTATCGCCACCCGCTCTATCAAGCCGTAGCTATTTCTTCAGCCGGTGCTTGGTGTTCTTTAACGTCGAGGGGAATTGCTTGCCGATGTAGTTTCTCAACCAGCCATCTGCAATTAAGATCGCATCGCGAATCACCTGCCCGGGACGGGCGCGGAACGTGGTGACGTGGCGGAATTGATAAGGGTGCGGAGATTTCTCGGTAAAATAATACGTCGATATGCATACCCTTAAGCCGTCGATGAGAACGGGGCTCACCGAGTGCCACGTGCCATCGTGCGTTTCCATGATGACGAGGCGATTGAATTCAGAGCCGATGACCTGCAGATTTTGAAAGTCTTCGCTCCAGAGTTCGAGATTGCCACCGGAAGCCTCATTCGCCGGCCAATTCTCCGACAAGTAATAGAGGATATTGATCGCACGGTAGTTCTTTTGATCGCCGTCGTGCGAATTATCCAGATGTGGATTTAAGAAATCGCCTTTGCCCATGACCGATAATCCCGACGCGTAGAGCGATGGATCGGCAAGCAGCGGCTTTAAACCCGTAACGGCTTCTACTGCCTTGAGCACTTCGGGATCGTTAAAGGCCGTGAGCAGTTCGGCAAAAATGGAATCCTGTTGCGCCACTTGGACGCTCACTCGCTTGCTTTCTCGCAGGGTGCGCCGGCGCAGCATTTGATTCAGCGGCGGTAGTTGCGCTATCAAACCGGAAATCGTTTTCTCCGGCAGCACATCGTCGACATAACAGCAGCGAAACGGCTCGGCGGAGTCGAAGTCTTTCTTCAAACTCTTCGCATCCTTAAGCAGGCGCTTGGCGATTTGGTGGGCAAGGCTAGGGCTCGACTCGGTGCGTTTGGCGGCTGGTTTCATAGCCTTATTATATAGGTCAATTGCATTAAAATCCCTGAGCTGGTAGAACGCGCGCGTCTATCGAGGGAAAGTAAACTAAAGGGTCGTGCTCGGACAACGGCGCAGCCGCGCTTGTTCCCAAAGATAATCGATCATTTCGGCATCATCTTCAGCACCATCACTGCCGTTAAAATACGTGCGGCGGTGATCGAGTAAGAGCCCCGCCTGTAGATCGCCTTCAAATGCTCGCACCAGCAACTGCCCGAGGATTCCTGAATAGTCGCTGCCTTTTTTCTTCACAATCCATTCGCGTGCTTCATCCACCGCTTTGGTGAGGTGGCTCTTGGGCACTTTGAGTAGGCACTGCGTTTTCTCAGGAAGGCAGGCGTCTTTGCTGCAGTAATAAGTGGTGCGCACCCAATCGGTGGGAACTTCGCTGATGGGCGAGCTGATTAGCTGGGTGAGTTGTAAGCGATCTTTGCCGAGTTTCTCGACACGGTAGCGAGCGTAGGGTGGGGTTTCTAGTAGTACTTTGGGAGAATCGCCGTCGGGATCGAGCACGATCTGCAAGGCGCCGACTTCAATGGCTTGGTCTTTCTTCGCGGTTTTTGCTGGCTTGCTCGTGGAGCAAACTCGCATCGCTTGCTTGCCGCCGCTGATGTCAAAGAGGGCGTGGGAAAAATCCATCGAGCAGCTGCGCTCGGCCATGGATTGCATCGGCCCCGCAAACGCCGAATTCTCAATCGCAAAAAATCCAAATACGGCTCCAACTGCCAAGACTACCAGTCGCACGCGTTCACTCCTTTTGATGAGGGGTATGAAGGGGAAGGGAACCCGGCCGAACCCGAAAGTCCGGCCGGGCGGTTTTGGCGATGCGAGAACCCCCTACGCATCACGAAAGTAGTGATTCTTTAATAGCGGCAAAAAATGCACTGCGCCAAAAAAGCGCAAGAGTTGAGAAATTCGAGCGTGGAGAGGTGTGATCTAGATCACATTTGAAAGGTGCCTAACTACTTTTCGGCCGAAACGGTAGTGGGTCCCCCCACCGAGCGACTGGATTTTTCTGTGGGCTATTCTTTTTTCGAGCACTGAGTGCTGTTCTCAGATCTGCAAATATAAGTTTGATTATTGCACTTCGCCAAATATCTCCAGGCGGTCAACTCTGTAACAATTGAGCCCTCGACAATCTCAATTGCCTCCGGGGTGCAGGGAACAGCACCAGAAGCAAGGTTTTTTAGGCGAGCCGTTGTTGAAACACATCCAGCAAGCACCCCAATTGCGGCCATAAGAATTAAATTTTTCATATGCTGAATATTGTAATGAGCAAAAAAATTAACCGCAAGATTGGTGGTCGGAGAGCCCCCACAGGCTTGTTCCCTACTTTAGAT
>JALHPX010000158.1 GCA_022842225.1 bacterium | reverse complement strand
CCTCGCTGGAGAAGCACCCTAAGATTTTCAGCGAATTCTTCATCCGCGTTATCGAAGCCGGCGAGTTATCAGGTACTTTGGATAAGGCGCTGCAGCAGATTGGTCTGCAGCTCGAGAAATTGGCTAAACTGAAATCCAAAGTGATTGGCGCGCTAACGTATCCCGCGATTACCTTGGTCGTTGCTGTCGGCGTATTGGTCTTCTTGCTCGTGAAGGTTATTCCGGAAGTGGCGAAACTCTATTCGCAGGGCAATGCCAAGATGCCCGAGCTTACTGTCTTCGTGATGGGACTATCCGATTGGTTTGTCGGCAATTTTCAATACCTCGCCATCGGCGGAGCCGGCATGTTCTTCGGTGGGATTGCCATTTACCAACTGGAATCCTTTCGCCAAGCTTTTGATCCCATCTTGCTCAAAGCTCCTCTGTTTGGTCCCCTTATTCTGAAATCTGCTGTTGCTCAGATGACTCGAACGATGGCGACGCTCGTGCAGGCCGGGGTGCCTCTGCTATCGGTATTTGAGATTGTTCTCAAGCTGGTTAAGAACCGCGCGATCAATAACAGCATTCAAACGGCGGCGTCTTTCGTTTCCGAAGGTAAAACGATTGCACAGGGTTTGGCGGCCAACGGCGTCTTTCCTCCGATGTTGATTCACATGATTAACATCGGTGAAATGACCGGACGACTCGATGAATTGCTGTCCAAGGTAGCAGCAATCTATGAAGACGAAGTCGACGATGCAGTGGGCGCCTTAACAGGTCTTCTGCAGCCAATCATCATTGTAATCGTCGGGGGCATGATCGCATTCTTACTTGTTGCCATGTACCTGCCTATTTTCCAGCTCGCAGACAAGATCTCGGGCAATTAAATGATCCAATCGCAGATTAAAAACTGGAAGGTCCAACTGGGGATTGGTGTTCCTCCTTCGACCGGTGCCAAAGAAGGGCTGCAATGGCTGCTCTTGGGGCGATTAGTTGCACTGTATTTGCTGTTTGGTGCGGGGCTATTGCCACGGTTTTTTTCAGGCGAAGATTTGCCCTTTCTCAAATTGCTAGATGGTTACCTGCTGTTGGGTGCCGCGTTCCTATCGATTTTAAGCCAGGCGGTTTTCCTAGAGCGTTTGGGAAACAGCTCCTGGGCTGCCATCGCCAATCTTGCCTTTGATACCTGCCTCATTTCTCTATGGTTACTCTGGCATCCTGAATCCTCTCTTTTTGTGTTGCTGTACTTGGTGCAAATTCTGCTCGTTGCACTGACTTTTTTCCAGCGAGGAGCGCTGCTTGCTGCTGTCGCTGCGAGCGCGGGCTTCGGCCTGGTAAGTATGTCGCTGGGCGGAGAGCATGGTTATTTTGCTTGGGCGATTTACACGGCACTCTTTATGACCGTGGGTGTTGTCGGCGGTTATTTGAGTGAAGAGCTTTTGAGAACTACCGAGCGGTTACGCGAGAAAACTCTACGTGTTGAACGCCTCGTATCGCTGCAGGAAAAAATTCTGAGCAGTTTACCGACGGGTCTTTTGACGATGGATGGGGAAGGGGTTGTACATTTCGCTAATCCCGCCGCCTGCCATATCTTGCACCTTGACCTCGAGCAGTTGGTGGGCAAGCGATTGGCCGAAGTCTCGGCGGAATTGATGCCCTTCTTTTCCCAGATCGAGGCCACGCCACTCATGGAAGACGTGCCGGAAGAATCGCATGTGGATGTACGCCTTTCGCAGACCCGCGATGATTTTCACCGCATTTTTTTGGAGTCTCAGCTGCACCGCGGAAGTACACGCTTGCAGCAAGTAGTGGAGCTGGGAACAGGGCGAGACCGTCGCATACTGCGGGGCGACGTGGCGGAGCTAAATACTGGCGACGCGTATGCCGGTGGATTGTTGTCCAAGCAGGCGCAGGGAGGCCGCGTTCTCCTGTTTCAAGACGTCACCAAACTGATTCAACTCGAAGACAAATTAAAGCAGCATGAGAAACTGGCGGCGGTAGGGCAGTTGGCAGCGGGTATAGCGCATGAAATTCGCAACCCACTCGCCAGCATGAGTGCCAGCATTGAAATGCTCCGCGACGGCGATGCCAAACAATTGGATGGCCCCGAGAGCCACAAGTTGATGGACATCGCTATTCGCGAAATTGATCGCCTTAATCTGCTCATCACAGAGTTCCTAGATTTTGTGAAACCAGACAAGATGACCTTGGAGCCCGTCGATATTGGCGCGATGCTTGAGGAAGTTTTATCTTCGGTCAGGGCGGGGCAAAAAGATTCAGCGCACCGCATTGAATTTAAAGCCAGCTTTGCCCAAGACACCTTGGCGTTGGCAAGCGGTGAGAAACTGCGCCAGGTCGTTTGGAATTTCGTGATTAATGCCATTCAGGCGATTTCGGACCAAGGGATTGTGGAAGTGGGCTGTGCTGCCTCAGGCAACCACCATGTGCGTTTCTGGGTCTCTGATTCCGGACACGGCATGAGCGAAGAGACAATGGCTCACTTATTCGAGCCTTTTTTTACTACGAAGCAGCGTGGCACCGGCTTAGGACTCGCCACCGCTTATAAAATTGTTGAAGCGCATCATGGTGAAATCCGCGTAGAATCTACAAAGGGTAAAGGCACGCGGTTTGAAGTGTTGCTTCCACGGGCATAATTGGGGTTAAAGTGAAAATTCGCATACTCTTAGCGACTGCACTGTTTGGAATTTGTTCCGTATCTTTTGCTGCTTCTCGCGCTGTCTCGAGACAGACTGCTCAAGACAAGGAAATGGCAGAATTACTTCCAGCTGTGGAAGATGGTCGCGGCAAACCTGTGGAGAATGTCCCGGCCCCAGTAGCCAAGCCTCGCACCAAAGGCCCTGACGACGAAGATTTCGTCGACATCAAATCAGCTCCTCCGCTTGTTCGATCCGACGATTCCCGAATTCCCACCGAGGGCGGATTGCTTGGGGCCTACAACGATTCCAATTTATTGCTCCTGGGTCTGCGCACGGACACCAGCTATTTCGCCGGCTCGGTGCTGCAGCAAGGATTTGCACTCTCGAGCGTTCGATTAACCGCATGGGGAAGCAGCGGGAATTATATTTCTTATCGCCTTTCATTGGGTCAAACGCGCGAGTTCTCGACGGTATTGTTGCCGCAAATCACGCCGGTGGAAGCGTGGGTGGATTTTCACACTTCGGCACGCGGCGATTGGAGTGCCAAATCTCGAATGACCTGGCGCATTGGGATGTTTACGCCGACATACAATCCGTGGTGGAGCCCGGATTTAGCGGACATGCAGGTGCTGGTGCCGGATTATCTGGAGAGTCACAAGGCGATTTTTATCTCGCGGGATTTAGGTACGGAGTTAACAGTCGAGCCGATCTCCGATCGGTTGTCGCTGACGGTGGGGGCTTTTAACGGCAACGGGATCTTCTCCCACAACACCAATGCGGCAAAAGCATTTACCTTTTCGTTGCAGGGCAAAATCCCCGTTTATGAATCTAAGATCTGGCTCGGAGCCAGTGGCTATTTAATGGATCAAGCGGATCCGTCGAGCATTAGTTTTAAAAGCAATGGAGTTTGGAACGTGTTTACTGCGTGGGAATACCCGCGCTGGAAATTGTGGACGGCAGTGGAAGTTTTTGGCGGAGAGTTAAACGATTCCACGCGGATTTCCTTTCCGTTCGGCGGAGCGGCCATGATGCAGTTTCGCATGGTGCGCGGTCTGCGCTTTTATGCGCGCGGCGAAGCAATGCGAGCGACGGGTCGCGGTGGGAACAATCGACTGGCGAGCATTCAAATGGGACCAGTCTTGGATTTCCACAAAACCGCACAATTGTTTCTGCTTTTCCAACATTCGGAAGTGGAAGATGGCACGAACGAAAACTACGGCTATTTCCGACTACGCCTTCAGCTTTGATGCTGGTTGATAGAACGCGCAGTAGTTTTTAATTCCACATTCTTCGCACAAGGGTTTGCGCGCTTTGCAAATCCTCCTACCGTGCAAAATCAGTAGTCCGTTTATTTCAGACCAGTCTTTCTCGGGAATTAAACTTCTCAATTCAAATTCAATTTTGTCTGGATGCGGGTGGAATGACCAACCCAAGCGATTGCTCACGCGTTTAACGTGGGTATCGACGGCAATCGCGGGAATGTCGAACGCTTGATTGAGTATGACGCTCGCAGTTTTGCGTCCCACGCCGGGCAGTGAGGTGAGGGCGTCGAGGTCGCCGGGAATCTCACCGTTGTAGTCGTTGAGCACTTTTTCTGACATGCCTTTGAGCGCTTTGGCTTTCATGCGGTAGAAGCCGCAGGACTGGACTAGTTTTTCGATCTTGGGGATAGGCGCTTTGGCCATCGCGGCGGCATCTGGATAGGCGGCAAAAAGAGCGGGAGTTGTTTGGTTGACACGCGCGTCGGTGCACTGGGCGGAGAGAATGACGGCGGTGAGGAGTTGGAAAGGCGTCTCGTAAGTAAGCTCCGTTTTGGAATTAGGATAGTGAGCGCGCAGCCACTCGAGGCAGGCCTGGATTTGTTTGGGAGTGGCTTTTGATTTTTGCTCATTCGGAGTTTTCACGTCGGTTGGGAATAGCATGGGGGAGGGGGGATTAAAAGATTGGGCGCGGGTTATTGGGAGCGAAAGCCGTCGCTGATTACTCAGAACTCCCCTGGCGCCTGTGAAGGCTCGGCTCGCGGATCGGTCGCCTTCTGTAATACCACTGTAGAACCCTCACCCCGCCACCGGGCGACCTTAGCCCGGTGAGCAGGGGTGGCGAGGGTTTCTTAGCTAACTTCGAAGACTCTCCGTTTGGTTGGCTTTAGCTCGTACTTTGCGGACGAAGCAGTGAATAGTTCCGGCTGGGTTGGTAGGGGGGGGATAGAGTATGACTCGCGTTGGTAGAAGCTTGCTAAGAGTTACACCGCCCACTCAGGCCGGCGTGCGAGCGGTTTTATTTTGCGCGCAGCGGAGTGGTGTTATGCGGAGTCCGAGTCGGCCGGTTTATCGTCGATAGAATTGGTTTTTACGCTTCCCTCATTTAAGAAATATGATATTGCCCCGCGTCTTTATCGACGATATATCCATTTTATGTCGGCGCAGTTTTCATTTGATTGTTTGAAGCAGAAACAGTTTTTCGGTGGGGCTCGTTGTACCGGAAAGCGTAAGGAGCGGCGGCCCATTGCGACTAAGCGGGCGATGCATTTGGTTTTGAAATCGTCGCAGGCAGTGGGTAGGCAGTCTTTTCTATCTAAGCAGCATTCGAAGTTTGTTGTGGAGTTGGTGCAGCGACTTAGCCAGCAGTGGAGCGTGCGGATTTTTGAGTTTTCTAATAATGGGAATCATCTGCACCTCTTGATTCAGGCACGCGATCGAAGAGGGTTTCGGGCGTTTGTTCGTTCTCTTTCGGCTATCCTCGCTCGTCGGGTGACGGGAGCGCGCAAGGGGCGCCAATTGAAAGGGCCGTTCTGGGATGGGCTTCCCTATACTCGTATCGTGGCTTGGGGAAGGGCGTTTGCTTTGGCTAAGAACTACGTCCTGCAAAACATTTTAGAGGCGGCTGGGAAGGTCCCGTATCACCCGCGCACGACTGCGGTTCCTTGGCAGCTTACCTTGGGGCCGTCGTGAGGCAGGTGACTGCTTCCCGACTTGCATTCTGGGCATAAAAAAAATATCTTCTTTTTCTTCTGCTACGCGGGCGTGGTGAAATTGGCAGACACGCAGGTCTTAGAAGCCTGTACCGAAAGGTGTGGGGGTTCAAGTCCCTCCGCCCGCACTCTTTTCTCCCCTCTCAATTCAAGTCAATCACGGGGAAATTACGCGCCAGTCCGTCTCCCAGTCCATCGTCGTTTCGATGCCTGAGTAAATCTGCTCAGAAATGCTGCCGGCTCCCAGGGGAAACGCCTTCCTAAAGAGCTGCCCTTCCGTCTGGTCGGTCTTCTCGCGCATCGATACCACGCCGATTAATTTCTCCGGCGTGCCCGCAGCATCGAGCGAGAACAGGCCTGAACCCGAATCTCCCTTTTGTGCCCACGGCGCTTTTTTTCCGGCCGCGAAAAGTGTTTCCATCGTCGCCAGACGGTAGTTTTTAGACGTATAGATTTCCGATTGAACCAATGTTGCCGACAGTAAACCCAGCGCGTTCTTGCGCATTCCCACCCAGCCTGCCTTGTCTGTTGGCTTAATCGCCTTCCAATCCGCTTCGCTCAGGAGGGGAGCCTCGGGAATCTCAGTCGTCTCTTCCTTCACTTTAAACAAAATCAACTCGGAAAAATCAGTCGCGTCCGCGACCAGCAAAAAGCCTCCCTTCGGCTTGCGCAGCGAGGGGTGCCAACCAATATCCGTCACGGTTACTTTTGCTTTCTTATCGCGATCTTCATTGTAGCGAAGGACAATCGAATCGGTCACATTGAGAAGCTGCTGTCCACTCGCGAAGCTCACCACGCAGTGGGTAACCGTTGCAAAAACATGCTTGCTAATTTTGACGCTCTGGCAATCAGGGTTGCCGAAAGGGATGCTCACAACCGATTGAGTGACATCTGCAGCAAAGAGGACTTGAGAAGAAAATAAAGCGGCAAGGAATGTTAGTTTCATGAATCACCCCCAAAAGGCCGGTCTATCTAACGCCAGGGGGAATGACAAGGGAAGATGGCGCCTCTACCACCCGCCGCGTTCAGGCAACGAGCAGAAGAGGGCCGTTCTTTAATCTCATTTTACAGGCAATCGATCGTCACACCGCAGATATCCACTGCTTTGTCGTCGGCAAATGTTTCGATGAACTCTTGGGTTTCGACGAGGTCTAGTCGGGTCGCGTAGTTGGTGTCTTTAATATTTCCCTTCGAAGCGACTCCCAACAGCACCTGGTCGCCAGATTCGTCGGCAAAAAAGCCAGAACCCGAGTCTCCAAAGCAGAGCGCGGCCCCTGATGGCATGGAGGTAACCATGTCTGTGCCAGAGAACCCAGTGATCACACTGCTGCCCCGGCGCAGTTGTTTAGCATCATAGTCTGAGCCGTCCGCGGAGGTGCAACCGCGCCCGAACATTTCGACGTTCATGCCGACCGCGGCGCTTCCGCCAATCGTCATCGGCTTGGCTCTTTTCATTGGCTTCGCAACCAGGCCCAACGCCAAGTCCACATCCTTCGCAGGGTAGTCGGGGTGGCGTGTGAATTTCGCCTTATACTTTTTGCCCTTGTAGGTGAATTCTCCCGTGTCGCCCGTTTTCACGCAGTGGCCCGCGGTGATGATCA
>JALHPX010000157.1:4652-7250 GCA_022842225.1 bacterium | reverse complement strand
GAAAAAGCGGAGCTGCGAAACTTCCTCTCTCGTGCCGGCGCGATGAATGCCGACCGCGTGGCTCGCCTGCTTTCTCGCATCCGCACCCAGAGTGGACAGCGCAATGAATTTTTAGAAGCACTTAATCGTAGCGAAAAACTGCTGCCGTATATTGAAGCGGTGATGAAGAGTTACTCGTTGCCAACCGCCTTGGCGCGGCTGCCGTTTGTCGAAAGCTCGTTTAATCCGCGCGCGTCTTCTAAAGTCGGCGCCGTGGGCATTTGGCAATTTATGCCAGAAACTGCGGCGCAAATGATTCACCCCACGGATCGCAAGATCTGGGCAGAGCCCCTCACACAGAGTAAGGCCGCCGCCCGGCTACTGATTATTTTCCGCAGTCTCTTGCCCGACTGGAGCACGGCTATCACGTCGTACAATTCCGGAGTCGGCCGCTTGCAGCGATTGGTCCGCAATTACCACGCACGCGACATCGTAAAGATTATTGAGTCGAACGATAAGACGCTGGGTTTTGCAGGAAAGAATTTCTACGCGCAGTTTTTAACGGCGAATTTGATCGAGGCCTATAAGGAAGAACTTTTCGCGGAGCTTTCTGACGACGAGCAAGCAGTCCGCGTGGCTTTCCGCCCCGTGAAGACTTTTAACGAACGTTTTAGAGAAGTTTACTAGAGGATTACATCGCGATCGAAACGCGGTCGCGTTCTGTATCGGTAAGCTCGATTCTCACCAAGCTCTTATCGGAAGCCCGTCGCCAAATCACGACATACTCACCCGGAATCAAATTCCAGTAAGCAAATGCCGAGCGATCGCGTGTCAGACCTTGTGCGGGCTGACTGCCTTTGACTGGGAAGGGACCCATCGAGGAGGGGACTTTTTTACCGCTAGGCGTACGTACTTCGATTTCTAAAATCTCTTCGCCCGCTTTATCAAACAAACTAGAAAACGCGCGTCCGACAATCATGCCTGTGGAGTGCGCCCACTTAGGTGCGCGATGCTGGAACAGAATCGCATTCACATCGTCGGTCGAAATCATGGGATAGCGACGAGGACGCATTCTATCTAAGGGATTGAAAGCGACTGTGTGCCACACGATGGGGTATTCGACGCGTTTTAATTCCATCGTCAAACGACCCGCGGGCGCTTCAATTCCCGAGATGGAAAATTTGCCGTTAGCCAGAGTCGACGAGACTGAATCGTCTCCCACTAAATTCACTTCCACTTGCTCGATCGGCGAGCGCGTGAAGAAATCTTCGACTTGGCCCTTTAAACTTTGCGTGCCGAGTTTTCCCAACTCAACGTAATAACCCGTTCCAGGTCGCGCTCTCCAAACAAAAGTGCGCAGGTCGGTCTTGGGTCGAGTGAGAGCTACAAAACCCGGAAGCACCTTAAAGAGAGAGAAGTAACCTTCTGATTGAGTGACCGGCTCAAATTCATCCGAGCCCAAACCAAAATATCCCAGCTTACCGGCATCATGACCCTGGATCGTCACTTGTTGTCCTGCCAGCGGAGTAAAAGTAGCGGGATCGTAAACGCGGCCCATGACAACCGCCGTGCGATTATCGGGAGTGGCGTTGGGAATCAAATTCGAAATCAGATCGGCCTGCGATTTCTCAATCAAGAATACGCGCTCAGCAGGATCACGCGTACCGACACTGACGACTTGGGTCGTGGGCAAGAACTTATCCCCACCTTTTACGACCAATAAAATCCGCGAGTGAATGGGCATCTCGGGAAAGCCCAGAACATCGCCGTGTTCGTCGGTGTAAAATTCTCCCAATTCAGGCAAGCCGGCGATTTGAATTTTTGCGCCGGCGACCGGAGTCGACTGGCGATACTCAGACGAAGCGCCCTTAAAGACAGAAAGAGTGACGGGCACAGTCGCGCGATCCGCGACTTCTTTCATACCGCCCGCCAACAAGTCTCGGAGCGATACATGGAAGCGAATATTTTGCCTGGAATTGTCGCGCGTGATTTCGGTTTCAAAAACTGCGCGGCCAATATGATCCGAACTATCCGGAGCAAACGCCAAAGCCACTAAGCGGTAGGCGCCTTCTAATTTGTTAGCGTCGAATTCAAACTGTTCTTCGGGAAATCGAGCGAGCGGGATCAGATCTTTGCGCTGATTGCCTTGCACAGGCACCAGGAAGTACTCCAGGCTCGCGCGGCGCGATTGGAGGAAGTCGACCACATCCCGGTCGACGGTAATGCGACCAAAAAGCTCAGTTCCAAACTTTTCTTCTTGAGTACTCTGAATACTCCGACGGGCGGAAGCCGCTTTAAAGCGGCCCGTGACCGGCTGGGGCTCGGGAATTGCCACTTTTTCAGGGGAGCGGTTTGCGTAATCGGTTAAACGAGCCACGATTTGCTGGGAAAT
The DNA here is from genome assembly GCA_022842225.1 of bacterium. Lineage (GTDB taxonomy): Bacteria > Bdellovibrionota > FAC87 > UBA2466 > UBA2466 > JALHPX01. The sequence continues at coordinate 4,879 of JALHPX010000157.1, read as the reverse complement.
GCCCGTTGCGAAGTCCGCCGATGCCATTTTGGGGGTAACGGCCGGAGTAGGCACCGTAGGCGCGGCCTGCGCCACTGCGGGAGCCTCAACGACGACCGGTGCCGGGGTCTGCGCCACTGGGGCGGCTTCTAGAGTGGGTTCAGTTGATTCTAATTCTGGCGATTGCGGGGTGGCTTCGACTACAGCGGGTGCGCCGGACACAGAGTTCACTGCTACATCGGTGCGCG
>JALHPX010000157.1:0-4642 GCA_022842225.1 bacterium | reverse complement strand
GCGCATCGAAAACGGGTTGTTCAACCGGGGCAACAACAGTTTCTACAGGCTTTGCTACCTCGGCCGGCTTCGCTGTGTCTAAAGCCTTCGCTACGGGAACGGCAGCAGCGATAATGAAATCCTCTTTGGTCTTCTCGACGACCTTCTTGGCCTTCTTCGGAGCTGCTTTTTTAGCAACGATTTGAGGCTCTGCCTTTTTCGCAGCTTTTTTCTCAGCAGCTGCCAACGCAGCTTCTTCCTTCTTAAGAACCGTTAGACGCGATCGTAAATGCCCAAAATCTGTTTTCTGGAAACGGCCGATGGTTTCCATCGGTAATTCCCAGCGAGCCATCTTAAATCCCAGAGCGGCTTCGGTATCGAGTTGCGAGGCTTGCACACGCCAATCAAAATCAGCTGTTTTTATCGACGATAGATCCGCATTCACTTCGCTGTTTAGGGCGGTGGCGAGGAATTCGTCGGCGATAGAGAAAGTGTCTTCCGCATGCGTTGCATCGGCCGCTGCGCGATCCCATTGCATCCAGGCCATCGAGACCAGACGTTTTAGAGCTTCGCGATCGCGTTTTTGGAGGGCTAAACGTTTGCGCGCTTGGGTACTCAGCACACGGCGCTTTGGAATTTCGGGAGAAGGCACGGGGCCGTTCTCCACGAAGCATTCAGAAAAATCAGTTTCAGAAGATTGGATCGCGTCGGGAGGCAACGTGAAATCAATTGAGGGTGCGACGACTTCGATTTTTTTGGGAGCCGATCCGGATTCAAAAACTTCAGGAGCGGGAGCGCTCAATAAAGCCGCGGCGGTGCTGGCAATCGTCAGCATCCAGAACAAGTGCGGGAGTTTTTTGAGGAGAAAATTCAAGTTGGGATCCGTCCCTTATAGACGTTGCAGGCTGCTACTTCGTCTTTTCAGTATGTAATATCGGTAAAATCTTCACAATCCTAAAATGCAATTAAACCATTGAAAATACTGGATATTCTGGATACTCTATTAACCATAAATGAACATCCAGAAGACTATCCTCCCAACCCCACTCAGTAGTTGGCTCTCAGGGTGGATAAGCAATCACAGGAAAGGTTCCACTTTTAAGGTGGAACTGCTTGCCGGCGATGGCTCCGATAGAAAGTTCTATCGCGTCTCGCTTCGTTCCGAGTCTCTAATCCTTTTGTCTGACCCTACCTGGACGTCTAGCAAGGACTACGCACCCCATCAAGCCTATTTGGAAAGTCGCGGCATCCCTGTCCCGCGGTTCCTTGCCGAGGATTCCAAGGCGGGAGTCGCGCTGATGGAGGACTTAGGTGACGGGCTTTTGCAGGGACACATTGTCGCAAGCCCTGACAAAAAGTCCGGGTACCTCAGACGCGCGATTGAGGTGTTAGGTGACTTGCACGGCAAGACTTATCCGGTGCCTGCAGCGCTGCCGTGCTTTTCCCGGCGGTTTGATAAGGAAAAGTACTTCCAGGAAATGGAGTTTACCTGGACCCATTTAGTAGATGGGTACTTAGGCATCGGTCCGATGACCGAAAAAGAGCGCAAAACGGTTAGTACCTTTTGCGAAAAAATCGCGGCGTTTCAACCGCAGGTTTTTTGCCACCGCGATTACCACACGCGCAATATTCTTCTGCATAGAGAAACGCTCTATTTGATCGATTTCCAAGATGCGCGCATGGGCTCTCCGCACTACGACGTCGCAAGCTTGCTCTATGACGCATATGTGCCGGTGACTGACGCCGATCGCGCCACGCTTTTGGCCCACTATAAAGAGGTCGTGGGAGCCTTTCCGCTCGGTGATAAAATCAACTGGGATCGGTTTGAGGCGGAACTCCATGCCTTGGCGTTTCAGCGCGTCGTCAAAGCAGCGGGCTCTTTTGCTTCGTTCTTCACGCGCTACAGTAAGAAAACGCATTTGCCGTATTTAAAGCCGGCGCTGGATTCGGCTCTGCACCTGCAATCGATCCTAGGACCCTTAGTTGCCGAATGGCCTGTGCGCACGTGGGCAAACCGCGCCGCCGAAATGCCCGTAAACTAATTACCGAGACACTCACATGGCGAAAAAAAAATCAGACCACAAGACCCCGATCCGTAAAGGGATGATTTTAGCCGCTGGATTGGGCACTCGCTTACTGCCCATCACGGAAAAAAATCCCAAGCCCTTGGTCCCGGTGCTGAACGTCGCCAATATTCTCTACAGCGTGTTTCTCTTAAAGCGCGCGGGCGTCGATGACATCACGATCAACGTGCACCACCTTGCCGATAGCATCGTGCAGTTCTTAGGCACGGGCGAAAATTGGGGCGTGGAGTTTCATTTTTCGTCGGAGACTCTGCTCTTGGGAACAGGCGGGGGCTTAAAGAGAGCCGAGCCGTTTTTTAAAGGCGAGCCACTGATTCTCGTGAATTGCGATTTCATCAGCAACGTCGATCTCAAGCCGCTCATTCAACGCCACCAAGAAGCAGGCAGCATGGCTTCGATGGTGCTTTGGGAAAACCCCAAAATGCAGGCCTTCTACGGCAAAGTGGGAATCGATGGAGCAGGGCACTTGTGTTCGATGCCCTTGCTATCGACGCAAGAGCCGGTGCGCACCGGCATTTTCACCGGCATTCACATTTTAGAGCCCGAAATTTTTCAATACCTGGAAGAAGCTCCGAGCGGCATCAATCAGGTGCTTTATCCCGCATTGATGAAGGAACATCCCGAGGCCACGCTGGGGCTGTTTACGGAAAAATCCTATTGGTACGACACAGGCGCGCTCTCGCAGCTCTATCAGACGTCGATTCACCTACTGGAAAGTTTAAATGCGGGCGACGGCTACATTCGCGAATTTTTGAAGACGATGGGACGTTACGAAGAGAAGGAGCCAGGCGTGTGGGCTCCAGCGGGAACAACGTTGCCAAAGGGATTAGTAACAGAGGGACCCGTCGTCATTGGTAAAGATTGTGATTTTGGTAGCAAGGTTACCGTCGGACCGTTTGCTGTTCTCGGAGATAACTCGGAAGTGGGCGAGGAAGTGAACGTAAGTCGCTTTGTGGGATTGAACCGTTCTCGGATACCTGCTCACCAGGTATCCGAGAACGCGCTTCAATTCGAAGAACTCTCTATCCGTATGGACAAACAGTCCTAGTCAATAACTACCAGGTTAATCCGCCACGTTGACCGTTGGGATTAGCGGTATTCACGTTCGAGCTGTTCGTGCTCTGAGGCGTGGATCCCGTACGGTTCGACGTATTTACCGACGAAACCATTCCCGTGATTGTCGACGTATTCGCCGCAGCCGTGGGGTTAGCCGTCGTCACGTTTCCAGTTCCCGTAGCGTACGGGTTGGAGCTAGTGACTTGGGTCGCGCCAGCCGGGATAGGCTGGTTAGCGGGCCACGTTGCCGTCGTTCCGTTTGGATAGCGGATGATGATGTTCACATCATTCACTACGGTCGGAGGATACATGCCCATTTGCTGTTGCGGCATCGGCATTGGTAACTGAATCGGCGGAACCATCGACGTAGGAGGCGTATAACGCTCTTCCGTCTCGGTCGTCGTTTCCGTCTTAACCGGAACCAACGGCTGCGGTTGAGGAATCGGTTGCGGCATCGGCATCGGCATCATTCCGTAGCCACCACCTTGAGGCGGGAACCCACCCATCGGGGGATACGGAGGAGGCGGATTTGTCGCCCCGACAGCCACCGGCGGAATCGAAGGCGGAATCGCCGGAGGAGGCGGAGCCGCTGGAGTCGCCGACTTACTTGAGAACGATGGAGTTGCTAAAGGTTGTTGTTGCGCAAGCAACGCCTTTTGCAGCTCTAAATTGTCTAACTCGTGCTGACGACGGTACTGATCTTCCAGAGCGGCTAAGTCGCCGAGCTGTCCGTTTAAGCCAGTGCCTAAAGCAGCGTTCAAGTCTGGATACGCAGGATCGATATTCTGCGCGCCAGCGCCCGAACCGGATCCAGCATCGCCACCGGCACCACCGCCAGCGCCGCCTTTAGGATCTTTTTGATCCGTGCCGCCACCAGGCTTCTTATCATCGCCAGGCTTGTTGTCGGTAGCAGGAGTAGCTGGCCATTTCTTTTCTTCCGTGCGCTTTTGCGCATCGGCTACGATTTTCTTGAGCTCTAGGTCTTTTGCTTCAAGAGCTGCTTTGTGTTCAGCGTCTTTCTTCTTTTGCTCTTCGGCAGCTTCGGCCATTTTTGCTTCTAGTTCTTTAACGGCGGCATCATCGCCTTTTTTCTTTTTTCCACCGCGACCGGTTTTCGCAGGTTCTAAGAACACGCACGCTTCGCCGTCGCCCTTAGCAACGCTCTCTTTGGCCTTGGCAACGATCTCTTCAAGCTTCAGCGTTTCTTCGCCTGCCTTGATGGAGTCGTTGATCTTGGAGGCGAGTAAAGCTGGCAATTCAGCTTTAAACTTTTCGTCGAGCTTTGCTTGATTCTCTACACCCGCAACGAAGGCGTTCGTCTTCTCAAGCAACTCAATGAGAGACTTGTTTTGCGCTTCAACGCGGATCTTCTTAGCACCCGCAGCTTCCAATTGTGCGGCAAGCACAGTGCGGAGAGCTTCGGTAATTGCGTAGAGATTCTTCACATCGATGCGACGATCGGCATCGTCGTTTGTCTTGGAAGCTTGGTTTAATTCGTCGGACAAGTTACAGATCGGAAGAGC
>JALHPX010000156.1 GCA_022842225.1 bacterium | reverse complement strand
ACCTGGGGCAAGGAGCTAGCGCATGTTCCGGAGACTCATATTGGCGTGGAACACTGGAATCAGATCGACCACCAGGTACGCTGGCAAACGCGCGGACTTTTTCAGGCGATTGAGGAACAAACCAAATTAGAGGGTTGGGAAGAATGGCATGAGCGCTACGCTCGTCGTCTAGAAGAATTGCTCCAATGCTGCCTGGCGGTCGCCAGACAAACGAGTAACGAGACCGGACGCAAGATTGCCGAGCACCTATCGGCACATATTCCTACGTCGTACGCCGACAGCTCGCTTAGCCAGAAGGAACTGGGACTTTTGATGAGCACCGACGGAGTGACTTCGGTGCTGGTGGGAATGCGCCGCCCCGAATATGTCACCGACTCGCTCGACGCGCTGAAATTAGAATACGTAGTGAACCCCGAAAATGCTTACAGTGCATTTGCGAAGGAAAGTTAATTTCTGAAATTAACGTCGATTAACGGTGTCTTGGAGACGACGAACGTCGGCTTCTACCATGATTTGGATCATTTGGTCGAAGCTGACCTCGGGCTTCCAGCCTAGGTTCTTCTGCGCCTTAGTGGCATCGCCCAGCAGCAAATCGACTTCGGCCGGACGGTAGAACGCGGGATCGCTCACCACGAAGTCTTGGTACTTCAGGCCCACCGATTGAAAAGCCTTATCGGCAAATTCACGCACGGTGTGGGCTACGCCCGTTGCGATGACATAATCATCCGGCTTGGGCTGCTGCAGCATCATCCACATGGCGCGCACGTAATCGCCGGCGAATCCCCAGTCGCGTTTAGCGTCGAGATTTCCCAGACGGAGCTCTTTGGCTAAACCCAGTTTAATCCGTGCAACACCGTCGGTGATCTTGCGGGTGACAAACTCAAAGCCACGGCGAGGAGATTCGTGATTGAACAGAATTCCAGAAACAGCAAAGAGGTTGTAGCTCTCTCTGTAATTCACCGTAATGAAGTGACCATAAACCTTGGCAACTCCGTACGGGCTGCGAGGATAAAACGGCGTGTTCTCGCGTTGCGGTGTCTCTAAAACTTTACCAAACATCTCAGAACTCGAAGCTTGGTAGAATTTGGCATTGGGCGCGACATCGCGCACCGCCTCGAGCATCCGCGAAACCCCAACGGCGGTAAACTCCGCAGTGAGCACGGGCTGCGTCCAGGACGTAGGCACGAATGATTGTGCCGCTAGATTATAAACTTCGTCGGGGCGCGCACGCTTTAAAGCCTGAGAAAGCGAAACTTGATCCAGCAAGTCCGCATGAATGAGCTCTATCTTGTCGCGGATGTGAGTGAGGCGTTCGTGCGTTTCTGACGACGAACGGCGGACAATGCCAAAAACTTCGTAACCCTTAGAGAGAAGAAGTTCCGCAAGATAGGATCCATCCTGCCCGCTTACCCCGGTAATGAGTGCTCTCACGCAATCCTCCGCTAGTGCTGTCTAAAGTCAGCCGTCTAAATGTTTTTTAACTAAGTCGTTCACTAAGCCGGGGTTTGCCTGACCCTTGGTCTCTTTCATGACTTGGCCGACAAAGAACCCAAGCAACTTGGTCTTACCCGATTTGTATCCAGCCACTTCAGAGGGGCTTGCTTCAATGATCTTTTTCACAACTGCTTCGAGAGCCGCTGGATCGCTGATCTGGACCAACCCTTTTTCTGCAATGATCGCATCGGGAGATTTGCCCGAAGCAAACATTTCATCAAAAACAGTTTTAGCGATCTTGCCGCTAATTTTGTCGCTATCTACGTTCTTCACCAGCAGGGCTAAGTTCTCGGCAGACACGGGTGTGTCGTCGATTTCTTTGCCCACGGCGTTTAAACGTCCCAGCAATTCGTTCATCACCCAGTTCGCGGCACTTTTTGCGTTTCCGCTGCCTTTTGCCACGCGCTCGTAAAAATCAGCGAGCTCCTGCGAATTAGTGAGTACATCCGCATTGTACTCCGAAAGCTGATACTCTTCGATGAATCTGATGCGTTTAGCGTCGGGCAACTCCGGCATTTCCGTCGTAATTTTTTGAATCAGCTGCGGAGATATGACGAGAGGCGGCAAGTCTGGGTCGGGGAAATAGCGATAGTCATGCGCCATTTCTTTTTCGCGCATGATCTCGGTAACGCCCTTCACCGCATTCCAGCCACGGGTCTCTTGGCGGATTTTTTCGCCCTGCTCCAGAGCATCCGCTTGTCGACTGACTTCGTAATCGATCGCTTTTTCGACGTAACGGAAGGAGTTGATGTTCTTCAACTCCACGCGCGTGCCAAACTCTTTGGCGCCGTGCAGACGGATCGAAACGTTTGCGTCGCAACGGAAATTGCCCTGCTCCATATTGCCGTCGCAGATATTGGCATAACGGAGAATGCTTCGGAGCTTGCGCAGATACTGACCGGCTTCTTCGGAGCTACGCATCTCGGGTTCACTGACAATTTCAATTAACGGCACGCCGGCACGGTTTAAATCGACGAGAGTTCCGTGAGAGGCGTGGGTAGATTTGCCCGCGTCTTCTTCAAAGTGAATGCGAACCAAATTGATTTTGCGAACACTGCCGTCTTTGAGTGCAAATTCGACGTATCCTCCGGTGCAATAGGGCCGCTCGTACTGGCTGATCTGATAGCCCTTAGGCAAATCAGGATAGAAATAATGTTTGCGAGCAAACACGCTTTCTTCGTGGATTTTGCAATGCAACGCCACCCCGGCGCGCACTCCCAAATCAATCGCTGTCTGATTGATGATGGGTAAGGAGCCCGGCTGACCGGAACAAACCGGCCCAATCATCTCATTGGGATTGGCGCCAAATTGATTGGGCGCTTCGCTAAACATTTTGCTCTTCGTCAAAAGCTGGGCATGGACTTCCAGACCAATGACGACTTCGTATTTCTCGAGTGGGTTTTTCATGCGCCCGCTCCCGACTTAGACCCGCGCCAAGGTGCGTTTGCTAAAGCTCCTCGGCGACGTTCGTAGCAATAAGCCACTTGGAATAGTGTGGATTCGTCGAAATGACGTCCCATCAGCTGCATACCGATAGGAAGCTTGGCAGAGTCGACTCCAACGGGAACCGAGATTCCCGGGATGCCGGCCAAGTTGGCTGGCAATGTGAAAATATCCGACAGATACATCGTCAGCGGATCCGAGACTTTTTCGCCGATTTTAAACGCAGTCGTTGGAGAAGTCGGTGATGCAATCACATCGCACTTTTCGAAAGCGGCTTCAAAATCTTGCTGGATGAGGCGGCGGACCTGATTCGCTTTGCCGTAGTACGCATCGTAATAACCGGCACTCAGAGCGTACGTGCCCAGCATAATCCGCAGCTTTACTTCGGGACCAAATCCCTCGCCGCGGCTGCGGCAATAAAGATCGTCGAGATCTTTTGGATTGGGGGTTCGATAGCCGTAATGAACGCCATCAAAGCGCGCTAAGTTGCTACTCGCTTCGGAGGTGGCCACTAGGTAATACGTCGATAAAGCGTACTTCACATTGGGAAGTTCGACTTCGACGGGGCGCATGCCGAGCTCTTTTAGTTTTTCTACAGCAGCTTCAAAGGCAGTGCGGACTTCTGGATCCACGCCCTCTAACCACGAAGTACAAATCCCCACTCGCAAGTTGCGAACCGTTCCAAACGCCGACTCATTGAGATTCTCGGTGTACTTAGGGACCACGCTGCGAGAGACGGTGGCATCTTTACCGCCGTAGCCAGCCATGCATTCCAAAACGCGGGCGGCATCCCACACCGAACGAGTCAGAGGACCTGCTTGGTCGAGCGAACTAGCAAATGCAATCAAACCAAAACGGCTTACCCGCCCATACGTCGGCTTCACGCCCACCAAGCCGCAGAGGCTCGCTGGCTGCCGAATCGATCCGCCGGTATCTGTTCCCAAACTCGCTGGCGCGAAACCCGCGGCCACGGCTGCAGCCGATCCGCCACTAGAACCGCCTGGGACGCGATCCGTTTTCCAAGGGTTGCGAGTAGGTGCAACGCCGCTATTCTCCGTCGAAGAGCCCATCGCGAATTCGTCGAGATTGGTCTTGCCTAGGATCAAAGCTCCAGCCGATTCGAGGCGCTCTACACACATCGCGGTAAAGGGCGCGACGTAGTTCTTTAAGATCTTACTGGCGGCAGTCGCTTGCCAGCCAGTGACTAAAATATTGTCCTTAATGGCGATAGGCACGCCATAGAGCGGAAGCTTTTGGATTTCCGACGAGCGCTTTTCTATGGCGCGAGCGGCGTCCAAAGTGACGTCGGGACGGACCTGTAAGAAGGAGCGAATCTCGCCGTCTTTTTTCTCGATAGACGTCAATAAAGACTGAGCCACTTCCGATGGGGAAAACTCCTTACGCTGATAGCCTTCCAATAAATCCAAAATTTCGAGCCGATTGAAATCCATGCTTATTCCATTACCTGGGGGAGAAGGAAGCTATCCGCTTCCGAAGCCGGCGCGTTCTTTAAAAGTTCGCGGACATCGCCAAACGGGATGGGTCGATCTTCACGAAAGGCGACTGCATCTTTGGGAATCGTGCGCACAACGGACGTATCCGCCGTAGCCAGAGCATTGAGCTCCTCCACATAGGTCAGGATTCGACCCAGTCGTTGTTGATAAAACTCGATCTCTTTTTCCGTCAGCGAGAGTTTCGCCAAACGGGCTATTTTTAGAACTTCATCGCGGGAAAGCATGCAGACGATTCATACCGTCATTTGCTCTGTTCCGGCAACAGGCCTTACCACCAATCGCCTAGGGCAAGCTCTAGTCGGGACACTGGCCCTTGGGGCGTTGTGGGATGAGCTGGCATCGGGTGATACATCGGCCAAGTGGGGCGCCCGGCGGGATTTCGATCCCAATAACGAATAGAACCCAGGCCACGCGCGTGCGCGACTTCAAACGCGACCGGCTTCCAGGCCTGCAGGTGCCGGGTATCTGCCCAAAGGACGTCGAGTATTTTTTTCAGCGGATCTTCCATAAACGCGACGGGAACTTCTGTGCCTTGAGAGAGCAGAACGCCGTATTGAACCAAGGACGGCTCGGCGGCGTTAACACCCGCAATAGAACGATAAAAATCGTACTTGGCCTCCACCCAGTGAATCCACGGCACGTCCGGCAAAAACGCGACGTCCGAATTTCCGTTCTGAACGGCTTCGATGCGGGAATTGGCCAGGCCCTTTTGAAAGGCCTCCGCCGTAACCAGTCGCAAACCTTCGCTCGCTGTCACGGACGATGGCACCGGCGAAAAACACTCTGCCCACGAGTCTTCGGCAAAGCCGTGTCGACGATAAAACGAAGCTCCAATGTCGGAGTACAGAAGCCCAGTGCCTTTTAACTCGGCAAAAGCCACTCGCAGGAGTTCGGTCGCCAAACCCCGTCGTTCGAACTTGGGCAGCGTGAGTACCGAGGCCAAGACATCGACGCGCTGACGGCCACCCTCGCGGGTAAACACTTCCCCTTGCACAAAATCACAAGATGCAGCGGGAACGTTGTCCTGCTCGGAAACAAACACGCCATAGCTCTGGATCCGATCTCGGCCAAACGCGCCGCCATAGAGCACCTGGTTGCGCGCTACAAATTGCTCCACGGTTAATGCGCCATGCCAGGCGGCGCCGCGTGGGGCAGCGAGTGCTAAGCGTTCTTGCGGATTTAAAGGGCGAATCTTCATACTAAAGGATCTTCAACTGGGTGAACTTCACAGAAATCTTCTTTACTCCCCGACCTGGGAACTCCACTAGCAATTTATCTCGGCCCATTGTCTGGCGAACGACTCCCTCGCCAAAAAGCGGATGCACGACGCGGGTTCCGCAGCGGGGCAAGCCGAAATCCACTCCGACCGAATCTTCCATGGGGTCGACCTGACTGAACTCGTCGACTTCCGTTGCGGGGGTCGCGCTGTAGGTTTCGCCCAGCCATTTCTGGTCGTCGGACACGGAGGATTCGGCCGCTTGCGAAAAACTACTGCTCCACCCGCTGCCCGAAGGCGGCAAACCGGGACGCTCCCGAAAACTCGCCCGACGCGCAAAGTAGTCGGCCTTGTGCTCTTCGAGAAAATCGGGCGGGATGTTCTCTACAAAGCGGCTCATGACACGAAAGTGGGCGGTTCCAAATACCGTGCGATTTTTTGCATAGAGCAAATAGAGCTTTTGTCGGGCACGTGTCATCGCGACGTAAAAGAGTCGCCGCTCTTCTTCAATATCGCCCGGCTCTTCGGGTTCCCAAGGACGTGCGTTGGGAAAGAGCTCCTCTTCCATTCCGACGATAAGAACCACATCAAACTCCAGGCCCTTCGCCATATGGATCGTCATCATGCGAATGGAGGGCGCGTCTGGATCTGCTTTGTCTAGATCGGACACCAGCGCAATTTCGCTCAAAAAATCTTCGGGCTTTAACGCTTTTTGCGGATCGGCCGCACCGCTGCGCAATTCAAATTCCACCACACTCTGGCGCAATTCCGCCAAGTTTTCTAAACGACTCTGGGCTTCGACCGAATTCTCATCGGTCAGCATCTTTCGATAACCTGATTCCTCTAGGACGACGCTGACTAAATCCGACGGTAAAAGAGTCGCACTGGAAAAACGCAAAGCCTCCATCAGCCCAAAAAACGTTTTAAACGATTTGGTAGAGCGGCCCAAATCCAGTTCCAGATGCCTGTTGGGACCAAAGCCAGCACTGAGCAAGCCGTAGAGAGATAAGCCATGCTCCCGCGCGAGCGCTGTCAGCTTCTCAAGAGACACGGCGCCAATTCCCCGCGCTGGGACGTTGATAATGCGTCGAAAGCTGACGTCATCCGCGGGATTCGCGATGAGCTTCAGATAAGCCAGTGTGTCTTTCACTTCCAGGCGGTCGTAAAACTTTAGGCCGCCAAAAATCTGATAGGCGATGCTCTTTGCCCGCAGCATGTCTTCTAACAAACGGGATTGAGCGTTGGTTCGGTAGAAGATGGCTATCTGCTCGAGTGGGAAATTCTGCGAGAGCTTGGTGACGATTTCGCTCACCGCCTTTAGCGCTTCATCGTGCTCGTCGTAGCACTCCATCAGCGTAATCTTTTCGCCCTCGGGATTGTCCGTCCACAATGTCTTATCCCGGCGCTCGGTGTTGTAAGAAATCACCTGGCTTGCGGCTTCGATGATGGTCTTAGTGGAGCGGTAGTTCTGCTCCAGTTTGTAGATCTTGGCGTTGGGGAAGTCTTTTTCGAAACCAAGAATATTTGAGATGTCCGCGCCCCGCCATTTATAGATCGACTGATCTTCATCGCCGACGGCAAAAATATTCTTGTCGCGATTCGCAAGCAGCTGCATCAGCAAGTATTGGCAGCGATTGGTATCTTGGTACTCGTCGATTAAAAGAAATGGAAATCGATCTTGATAGGCCGAAAGAA
>JALHPX010000155.1 GCA_022842225.1 bacterium | reverse complement strand
TTCAATACCGAGCTACCGGAACCCAAGTCGACATTGCTGAAAGCCGCCAAAGTGTGGTTCTCGTTCTACTCCAAAAACCCACTGCGCTTGGGAGTCGACGCCTTTACGTCGTTGGAAAAGAATGGCGACCGAGTGGCCAATCCCTCCCCCCTATACTCGCTCTCCTTCGAGGCACCACCCGAAACCAAAATCCTCTACAACCAACTGACTGCTTCGTACGGTCGCGATACGGATTTCAGAACTCTATTGCAGCAATTTAAAGGGCCGCTGGTTCTATTTAGAGTTTTCGCGCGCACAGCCCAAGGCATCCAGTCACCGATCGGCGAAATAGTATTGGAGGACTCGCCAGTGGCGTCTTCGTACTCTGATAACAATCTGTTCTTCAATCACACACACAGCCAGTAGAATAAAAGCGATGAATCGCTTCCTTACGTTGCTTGCGTTTATTTCCCTGCAAGCGACCGCAACCCCTCCCGATCCCAACTGCCATTTAGAAGCGCTCGCGCGTACAGAAGCCGTGCTTAATCCGGGAACACCGTTTGGAGCTGCCGTGGATGCAAAAGCGGCCCACTGGGTGCACCGTGCCGAGCGCCATGTCGCGCGCATGACGGGCACGATCGAAGAGAAACGCGATTTCCTCCGATTGCTCACCCAGGCGATCTCCAAAAAAGTAAAACAAGTGAACACCGGCACCGGCAGCGAATTGAATTGGCAGGTGGTGGAACACCAAGCGGGAGACTCCACCATTTTTGTCGGCGGTCTTGGACACTTCATCGAACTGCGTCCAGACGGCACACTTCACAAGGGCGAAATCGATATGACCCAAGCGACTCCCGAACAGTTTCTTTCACCGGATTGGAAACCTAGCGGAAGTGCGGCGGGTCTCGATAAGAAATACATCTCCAGGCGTCGCCGCGTCCGATAGAAAAACTCTCCCTCAATACCTGGAATGCCCTTTGCAGTTTAGTTACCGCAATCAGAGCGACTAAATTCGGGGAATTCATCCTTTGCAATCGAGCAGCAAAAACAAGGCGATAGCCCTCGGGACGATTGTGCGTATTCACGCTGTTATCACCACGAGACGGCGAAGTTTTGCGCGCGTGTGCATTGTCTTGGCTACGCTTGCCGCCTGCCCTGTATTCTCGACGTCTGGGGTACCCGATGAAGAGTGCGATTTTGGTAAAGTTTCAACCGCGGTGACAGTCGATGATGTCTACCGACACACGCGCCGCGCTTTATCTAAACTGAATATCCCGCTCTCTGACTGGGACGACATCATGCAAGAAGTGATGATCAAGTACCTCACCAAGGGGGATCAATTTGAAGGTCGCAACGACGCTAAACTCTCCACATGGATTTTTGTGGTCACGCGAAATGCTTCCGCCAGTAGCTATCGCAAGCGCCGCGACAAAACCACATTGGATGCTTCCGAAGACGATGAAGATTCCGCGGCCAAGCGCGTGCAGAGCAAAACAGCAGCACCCGATCGGGCCGTGGAATTAGACGAATACAGCCGTACGGTAGTGCCCTTGATACGCCAGGCTATCCGGGAGCTACCCATCGAGCGTCGCGAAGTTTTTCTCGCTCTCGCCACGGGCATCCGTCAGGAGGACATCGCGAAAAAACTCAAAATCGATCTCGGTACCGTGAAGTCTCGCCTCTATCGAACCGCAGGCCAACTCAAAGACTCACTCAATCATCTGGGCATGAAGGGCATTAATCCGGATTTGAAAGCTTCGGATATTGCGGACTTGGAAGTGTGGAAGGTCAAAGAATTTCCTCCGAATAGAATTCCCAAGAACGTCGACGATGTGCTGGGGCAAATGCCACTGGTCACCCGAGATATTTTGGCCTTGCATCTGCTCTACAATTTGCCGGCTGCGAGTGTCGGTAAAATCATGGGACAGAAAACCAAGCAGATCACCAGGTACCTCACTGGTATGAAGCTCCGCCTAGCGGAACAAGCCGGCGCCCACGGCGTCCTATTGCCACCCGGGTGGAACCTCCCTCCTGTCCACTACTCAAAACTGGAAGACACCGTCGATGCTGTCCGGGCCGGAGATGAACGGGCACTCGTCTCGCGAGTTCTCTTACAGGGAGAAGATCTTCTAAGTGTCGCCACGGAATTGGGTATCGAGGAGCAGAAGGCACGCGAGATTTTTGCTCGTAACATGACCGCTATTCGCCGACGGACGCGTCTTTTTAAAATCGAAGACCCGCGTCTCAATCCTTATGAAGTGAAGAAAACGGGAGTAAATACTTTAGAACAAGCCATCGCAACACTTCCCAAACAGTACCAACCTATTCTCAAGGCCAAACTAATTGATGGTCTATACGGCGACGTCGATGCCATCAGTAAACGAACCGGCCTTTCCAAGGCCCAGGTAAATGCAAAAACTCAAAAAGCGAAGCAATTGCTGGCACGGTTACTGGAGCAGAATAAAATCGTCGATCCCCGCTCTGCTCATATCTACTCGCCCCCGTCGAAAACCCTGGCGGAGGCCATTTGGAAGGTGGACCCCATTCACCAACCCATTCTAAAGCTTCTGCATTTGCAATTGCTGCAAGCGGATCAAATTCGCCAGCTACCGGAGTACAAGAACAGCAAGACCTTCGCGCGCGACTTAAAACGAGCAGAGCAAGCCTTAACCAAGGTACTTGAAGAACATGGCTTAGAGCGCGCCACCCAGGATTCGAAACTCGCGCGGATTCTAAAGCGCAAGACGGAGCGCCAAAACCATCTCGATGCGCTAACGGCAAACTTAGATCCAATCGCAAAAGATGCACTGAACCGGTTTGAAATGGGCGGTCAAACTATAGAGCAGATAGCAGATGCAGTGAACCAGTCACCACAGCAGGTGACGCTCTTGATTTCAGATGCCCGCTTGGCTCTCTTCGGGGAGCTAAACGATCCAAAGCATCTACGTCAGAAGATAGCGCTGTTGCCGGAGAAAAATCGAAAAATCGCGGAGCTGGCTTTGGTCGAAAAGAAATCGATTTCGGATATCGCCCAGGAACTGAACTACCAGGGCAAGACGGAATCACTCCAGCCCTTTATCCGACAATCCGAGCGAGGTCTGGACTTTATCAACACCCTCTTGCCACGAGTCATTCGTGATACCGACGATATACAGCTGCGCCGGATTGCCCAACTCACCTGGCTGGATGGCTACCCACTAGAACGAGTTGCTGCATTGACAGGAACAACCCCTGCCAAGGCAACGGAAAGCTTGCGTGCACTGGCGCTGAAAGTGCAATTCGAATACGCCTTGGACCAAACGAGGGCCGGGCATTCTACAAGTTCCACGCCTCCGTTTAGTTTGTCGACCGAAGCTGGACAGGATTTTGCCAAGAGCTTGCCGAGCTATGAAGTACAAATCTTGCACGTGGCAAAAAGTAAGGCGAAAAGCTTTGAGCCGAGCAGCGAGGCATATAAGCAGATTTTCCAGGAAGCGCGTTTGGAGCGAGAGAGAATGCGCACAGCGCTGGAGCAGCAAATCGTCAACGACGTGCCCGAGAAATACCAAGCAGCAGCCCGGCTCTTTGTGCTCGATGGACTATCGCGTCCGGAAGTCGTTGCGAGATTAGGTATCACCCCGCCAATGGCCAAGGTTTGGAAAGTGAAAATTTTGGAGTTCTTAAGGCAGGCTGATTCCGAAGAATCTACCGACCCAGCTGAGCCCAATTCTCAATAAGAGCACGGCCGGGCAGCTTCCACATGCCTTCATAGGTCACATGGCTATGCAGCGGCTCCGTCCAGTAAGCGGAAACGACCGTCTCCACGCCCTGGATCTTCTTTTTACCCGTGGCAAGTAAATGCGCCGAGCGCAGGGTCAGGTCTTTGGAGATTCGAGATTTGGAATAGCCCGTGCTAGCGCTCGTGATTTGCATTTCGTTTAAGTCGGAGGCGGAGGGTGCGACTTTTAATTTCTCAGCACCGTCTTGCACGGCAATCATCACCGCACCCTTTGCGGCGGCTTTGGAATCGGTTGTCACCACACCATCTTGCAGGTACTGACGATAAACTTTTTGCTCACCGACGATGGGTTCACCGAGTTTCATCTTCTCGCTGACGTTCCATTTAAATTGGATCTGGCCCTTTAGAAGCTGCGCGGGCGTGATCGGACTCTCTAGAGTCCAACCCGTATTGCCCGTGCGAGCAAGCGGTGTTTCTAAATTCAATTTTCCGAGACGAAATTCTTTGAAAAGGATTTTTTCGAATTCCCCCAAAGTCATTTCTTTGGCGTGACCATTAGATGGCTTGTGGCAGGTGATCTCGACGAAGTCCGCTCCGCAATTCAATTTGATTTCCGTGCGGTAGCTACTCTCGTCTTCCCCTTTTGTCGCATGCTCCGAACCCTCGATAGATTCGATACTGCAGCCGAAGCGCTCTTCTAAAAGGTCGGCGGCTACTACGTGCCCAACTCCAGAGGGATTAATAAAACAGTGAGCTTCGGAATCGTTCAACTGCCGCCCAAGCGACCGAAGCGATCCCTCTAAAGTGTAAATCCCGCCAGCAAAATGCAGGGCCCCCGATTCGCGGGGACGCTGAAGAGTGGAACCCACATCCAGGCTCTGAAGCGGGCGCTCCGATAAAGGCACCGAAGTCCCATTCTCAAAAACGGGATAAGCAGCAAAACTAGTGGAAGCAACGACTAGAGAGAGGAGAACCAAACGCATCGAAAACTCCTTATGCGAGAGGGAACATCGAAAAAGGTTAAGGTTAATCTTAAAGTTAACCTTAACGTTCAATCCGCCGAAGGCGGATTGAATGGGTGGGTGACGGGGCTCGAACCCGCGGCCACCAGAGTCACAGTCTAGTGCTCTAACCAACTGAGCTACACCCACCACAGAGTCGTCGAAATTGCTGCTTGTGCTTGAAAAGGTCAAGCCATTCGTGCGGCGGGCCAAACGCCGCGGCCGGCCTGAGGAATGCACCCTCTAGCGGCTCCAAAAAAGGCTGCGTTCTGATACACTTATAGACGAACGGCCGGCACCATTGCCGCGCCGAGTCTACTCGCTCCACTTCACTCAACACTGAAAATCAGGGTCGCTATGTCGAACAAGCCTGCATTGCGTTTTGACCACCGCGAAATCGCTGTGGTTTTTAGCCTCTTCGTCTTCGTGGCATTACTCATGTTCACCGTCGGAATCTTGGTGGGCAAAGGGATTGCCCAGGCGAAATTCGATGCTGCAGCCGGGGCGCATGGCGGAGCCACTGCCCTGCCGGTGCACGAGCCAAAACTCGAGCCCATTGCCGGCGACCAGGAAGACGTCGAAGAGGCCCACGAAGTGCCGCCATCGGCAAAGCACGAAGCGGCACACGAGGACCCTGAGTTAGTTCAAAAGGCGGCCGATGTCCCGCCCCTGCTAGCCGCCAAGCCGGAGAAAAAAGAAGACGAGTTAGAGCTCATCCCTCTCGGACCCCAAAAAACCGACTGGAACGGCATGAGCCTGCGCAACCAGCCACCCAACGAAGACACCAAAAAGTTACTGCAAAACCCCAAAATTGAAGCCTTGACGGAAAAAGGGGGCGCTGGGGCCTCGAGGCAGACGGCCGCTATCGGCAGCAGCGACAAGGAGGGCCTGAGCTTCTCCAATGGCGCGTTCACCGTGCAAGTGGGTTCTTATCCCAATCAGAAAGATGCCGAGGAGCGAGTCAAAGCACTGAAGGGTCTAGGATTTGCTCACGCTTATTTATCTGCTAAAGATCTAGGCGACTCAAACGGAACTTGGTTCCGAGTGTGGCTGGGATACTTCCCGAATTACGACGCGGCAAAGAAGAGCGGCGATAAATTACAGGCACGCGGCGAAGTGAAAAACTATCTAGTGCGGAAAGCAGAATTGGAAAATGGAACGAATTGAAAAGCCTTGGGGATACGAAATCATTTGGGCAAAGACGAAAGATTACGTTGCGAAAATTCTTTTTGTGAAAGCCGGCGAGAGCCTCAGCCTGCAGTATCATAAGGTAAAAGAAGAGACGATGTTCCTAGAGACCGGCGAGTGCCGCCTGGATGCGGGTGAGAACGAAGAACAACTAAAGCCAGTGAATTTCAAACAAGGCACGGCCTTCCACATTCCGCCGGGCCTTTTGCACCGAATTACCGCAGTAACCGATGTGCGTATTTTTGAAGTCTCCACACCTCACCTCTCCGATGTGGTCCGGCTGAAAGATCGCTATGGCCGACAATAAAACCGTCGCAGTGATCATGGCAGGCGGCTCGGGAACGCGCTTCTGGCCTCTTAGTCAACGAAACAAGCCTAAGCAGTACCTTGGGCTTCTAGGCGCTCGCACTCTGATCCAACAAACCGCCGATCGCATTGCCGCCGTCGCCGAACCTAAAAACACTTTTGTCGTCTCTACTAGCTCTCAACGGCCTTTTCTCGACGAGCAATTGCCGTCGCTAGGCGGTTGGATGCTCGAGCCTGCGGCTAAAAACACGGCACCCTGCTTGATGTTGGCTTTGGCTGATCTCTTAAAGCGTGGCTATTCGCCCGATACGGTAATGCTGGTTCTTCCTGCCGATCACCATATTGCCAATACCCAGGCGTTTGCGGCCTCTCTCAATCTAGCGATCGAGTCGGCACGCGAAGAAGACGCTCTCGTGACTTTGGGAATCAAGCCCGATCACGCGCACACCGGTTACGGCTACATTGAAGCCGGCGAAGAAACCAGCAGCGGCGTGCACAAAGTAAAAAAATTCGTTGAGAAGCCGACATTCGACAAAGCCGCACAATACCTGCGCGCAGGAAATTACTATTGGAACGGCGGGATTTTTGTTTGGACGTTAGCCAGCCTTAAAGCGGCTTTCGAAGCCTTCTGCCCGGATTCGTGGAAAAAGATATCGACGAGTCCCGAATCCGCCCTACCCTCTGTTTATGAATCGCTAAAATCAGAACCAATCGATATTGCCGTTATGGAGAAGGCGGAAAAGGTCCGAGTGGTTCCTGCGGAAATGGGCTGGAGCGATATTGGTTCTTGGGACGCGCTTTATCGTCTCTTGCCCAAAGACAGCCAGCAGAATGCACAATTGGCCGGCGAAAGTCTTTTCGTTCAAACCCAAGGCTGCATGACCAGTATGCCAGCGGGTAAGAAGGTCTCGGTGATTGGCGCGAAGAACCTCGTTATCGTCGATACCGGCGATGCATTACTCATCGTCGACCGCGGCCAAGATCAACTGGTTCGAGAAGCTGCAAAATATTTCGATAAGTGAGCTTCGCCGTCGCGTACGACGCCGTGTGAAATTCGCCACCATTCAAAAATAAGCCAGATAGCGACGATTCCCAGTCCTAGTGCTAGCCCCATCCAGATTCCCACCACGCCCCACTTCAAACTAAAGCAAAGCCAGAGCCCTAGCGGAAAACCGAAAACCCAATGGCCC
>JALHPX010000154.1 GCA_022842225.1 bacterium | reverse complement strand
AGTGAGGTACCCCTCAATTTGCCGACGACCCGGCGCCACTTTTCCAGCGACCCAAGCGCGGTAGATTTTCTCCACGCGACGAGACCGAAATTCTTCGGACAACCGCGAAGCGCCCTTCGAGGTGCGGGCAAAAAGCAGTACCCCGGAAACGGGTCGGTCTAACCGGTGCACTAACCCTAAGAACACGTTCCCCGGCTTAGCGTATTTCTCTTTTAAGTAAGCTTTCGACCACGTCATCGCATCGGGTGAGGGGCTGTCCGAGGGCTGCGTTTGCCAACCCGCTGGTTTGTAAATGGCGAGCAGGTGATTGTCCTCAAATAGGACGTGCGGAGGCCCGCTAGGGGACACGGTTGACACCGTTTGAGAGGTCGATTTATCTCGCCGCACACTATCCTCAAAGTTTGTTAGGAGCCGTTTTAAGTGACTCGCCAAAAAGGCCGTTTCAGCAGCAAAAAAGGAAAGCCAAAGGCTTATCCCTCTGGCGGTCGCCCGATTCGCGGTGGCGCCGCAGTCCATTCTCGCCCGCACCCCCGTCCGTCGACTGGGGGAGGAGGCGCTCCGTCTCCTGAAAAAATGGACATTCTGCTCAAACGAAGCGGAATCACGCTCGATGCGACGGCCCTAAAGTGCCTGTGGGCTTACCATAATCTTTTACGCAGCCACAACCATGACCGCGACCTCACGCGCATCGTGGGATTTGAGCCAATGGTTCTAAAGCATTACGCCGATTGCCTCTGGGTCACTCGGCTCACGGACTTGCCGGCATCGGTGCTAGATGTCGGGACGGGCGCTGGATTTCCAGGTATCCCGCTTAAAATCCAGAACCCCGGTGTGCGCTTCGTTCTGGCAGAACCCCGGCCCAAGCGAGTGGAATTTCTGCGCATGGTGATTCAAAAGCTCTCGCTTCCCCAAGCTACGGTCTTTGAACATCGGGTGGTCAGCCGCAGCTTCCAGGAGCCGGTCGACGGCGTGATTACCCGCGCGTTGGAAACAATGGATAAAACGTTCCTCCGCACCTCGGGGGCCACCCGGCCTGGCAGCAAATTGATTTTCATGAAGGGTCCAAACGCCGGCGACGAGATCCGCGACGTGCAAAAACGCTTTAAGCGGTTTTTGAAATTGGTTCAGGACGAGAAATACACGATCCCCCACACCCCGCATGAGCGCCGGCTTGTGGTCTGGGAACGGACGGAAGAAGCACTCCCCTCTTCCGCCGCTAATACTGAAATAGAAGAATCCGAAGGCTGCGGCGACTAAGCTTTCCACTTCGCAAATGCGATAGGGTGACCCGCGCGCTTCGCGGCATCTTCGATCCGCAATAGCTCATTATACTTTGCGGTGCGCTCGCCACGAGACAGCGATCCCGTTTTTATCTGACCGCAACCCGTGCCTACCGCCAAATGCGAGATGGTGGTATCTTCGGTTTCGCCCGAACGGTGCGAGGCCACACAACGGTAGTTATTATCAAACGCAGTACGCATGGTTTCTAACGTCTCCCACAGCGTGCCTACCTGGTTCACTTTGATTAGCACTGCATTGGCGGCTTTTTGAGAAATGCCTTTTTCCACTTTTGGCTGTTGGGTGACGAAGAGATCATCGCCCACTAATTGCGTGCGGCTTCCCAGTTGCGACGTGAGCTTTGTCCAACCTGCCCAATCATCTTCTTCCAAACCGTCTTCAATACTGATGATGGGGTATTTCTCAATCAAACGAGCATAGGTCTCAATCATCGAGTTACCGTCGACAGAAGCCGGGTGGTTCGGATTGGGATAGCGGTATTTACGCGCGCTCTCGTCGTAAAACGGGCTAGCAGCGACGTCCAGGGCCAAGGAAATCTGACTACCGAGTTTGTAACCCGCCGCCTGAATGGATTCGCAAATCACATCCAGCGCGTTTTCGGAACTCGTCACGGCAGGGGCAAATCCGCCTTCGTCGCCGACCGAAGTTGCTAAGCCCGCCTGGTGCAATTTTTTCTTCAGCGCATGGAAAACCTCGCAACCCGCGCGCAAGCTCTCGGAGAAAACTTCAAAACCGTGCGGCACAATCATAAACTCCTGAATCGCCACGCCGTTGTCGGCGTGCTGCCCACCATTGACGATATTCATCAGAGGAATAGGAAGTGCCAGCGGCCGCTTCGCCCCTGTCCAACCCTGAATAATTTTATAAAGCGGCGCCTTCTCACTGGCAGCGACTGCATGGGCGTAGGCTAAAGACACTCCCAGCAGTGCATTCGCACCCAAACTGGATTTTTGCTCGGTTCCATCCAACTCCAGCATCGCCGTATCAAGCGCCTTAATATCGGCAAAAGTCTTCCCAATCAGCGCCGGCGCCAACTTCTTCTCAACATTCTCAACTGCCTTCCTAACGCCTTTACCGAGATACCGCCCCTTCTCCCCATCCCGGAGCTCCAAAGCCTCGTGCTTACCCGTTGAAGCGCCCGACGGCACCATGGCTCGTCCAAACGCGCCATCCCCTAAAGTCACTTCCACTTCAATCGTAGGATTCCCCCGGGAATCCAAAATCTCACGAGCCAAAACGCTGCTAATCCGAAACGACATCACTTCTCCTAATCAAAAAAGGGAACCCCGTTTTTCACACTCACCTCCAAGGATGGCAACAATGGATTGCTCAGCCTCCAAAAACCGGCACACTGAGGACTTTCCAGCTGTTGCGCGGCCTATGGACGGTACCATCTCGGCCAGGATCCACCGGCTGCATTGAGGCCCTCCGACCGGACCTCTCGCGGGCGAAGACGAATAGAAACCTGGGCCTCCCTTCCGCGAGCGGAGCCCGAGGAAATAACTCTAAAAAGTAAGAAGCCCCCAGGCGTTCCGGTCGGAGGGCCTCAATGCAGCCGGTGGATCCGGCGCCACGACATGGCACCGTCCATAGGCCGCCCAACGCCTGCTGAAAACAAGAAAGGCACCCGTTCCACCCCTTCTTTACGAGGGAGCGAAACGGATGCCCTTTTGCACTTCCGGGAGGAAGTGTAATTATTTAGGAATCGCCCTTTTCTTCACGGAATTCCGCTTCAATGGGCTCATCCTCTTTTTTCGCCTGTGCGCCACCGGCATCACCACCGGTAGATTGACCAGGCTGGCCACCTTGCGGGGCCGCATTTTTATATAGCTCTTCAGCCATCTTGTGAGAGAGCGCGGTCAGCTTGTCCTGGACCGATTTCATGGCATCGAAATCGTCTTTCGCAATGACTTCCTTACCCTCTTTCACCAGCGCTTCTAAGTCGGTCTTCATCGTCGCCGAGAGTTTATCGCCCATATCTTTGAGCTGCTTTTCGGTGCCGTAGATCAAGTTATCCAAGTTGTTCTTCAGAGTGACACGTTCTTTCTTCTTCTTGTCCTCTTCCGAATTGCTCTCGGCGTCTTTGACCATCTTTTTGATTTCGTCTTCCGACAAACCGCTGCTTGCGGTGATCTTGATGGACTGTTCCTTACCGGAAGCTAAGTCCTTCGCAGCGACGTGCACGATACCATTGGCGTCGATATCGAAGGTCACTTCGATTTGCGGCACGCCCCGAGGCGAGGTCGGAATTCCCGTCAACTGGAACCGAGCCAACGTGCGGTTGTCGTAGGCCATCTCGCGCTCACCCTGCACCACGTGGATTTCCACGGTGGTTTGGTTGTCTTCCGCAGTCGAGAAGATCTGACTCTTCCGAGTCGGAATCGTCGTATTACGTTCAATCAACTTAGTGGTGACATGGCCCAAAGTTTCGATACCCAAAGACAGCGGAGTTACGTCCAAAAGCAACAGGTCTTTCACCTGGCCCGTGAGCACTCCCCCCTGAATCGCGGCGCCGACAGCGACCACTTCATCTGGGTTCACACTCTTATTGGGCTCTTTGCCGAAGAAGTTTTTTACCGCTTCTTGGATTTTTGGCATCCGCGTAGAACCACCGACGAGTACAACTTCGTCGATATCCTTCGCGGAGAGTCCGGAATCTTTCAGAGCTTGGCGGCAAGGCGCAATCGACCGCTCGATCAAGTCTTCTACCAATTGCTCAAACTTGCTGCGCGACAGCTTCACTTGCAAATGCTTCGGTCCCGAAGCATCGGCGGTGATAAACGGCAGATTGATGTCGGTCTCCATCGCGGAAGACAATTCAATCTTAGCTTTTTCTGCAGCTTCTTTCAGACGCTGCAAAGCCATTTTGTCTTTGCTGAGATCAATGCCTTGGTCCTTCTTAAATTCAGTGATCAACCAATCAATAACGCGTTGGTCGAGATCATCGCCGCCTAAATGCGTATCGCCGTTGGTGGCTTTCACTTCGACAACATTGTCGCCGACATCGAGAATCGAGACGTCAAACGTACCGCCCCCGAAATCGTAGACCACGATCTTTTGCTCTTTTTTCTTATCCAGACCGTAAGCCAATGCCGCAGCCGTAGGCTCGTTGATAATGCGTTTTACATCCAGACCCGCAATTTTGCCTGCATCCTTAGTCGCCTGACGTTGGGCATCGTTGAAGTAAGCAGGCACCGTAATGACCGCTTCTTTTACTTCCTGGCCCAAATAGTCTTCAGCGCACTTCTTCAATTTCTGAAGAACCATCGCAGAAATCTCAGGTGGCGTATAAACCTTGCCGCGAACGTCGATGCCGACTCCACTACCAGTATCCGTTAATTTGTAAGGTACGCGCTTGGACTCTTCGCTGACTTCTGCCAGGCGACGCCCCATGAAACGCTTTGCCGAGTAAATCGTATTTTCAGGGTTGGTAATGGCCTGACGCTTGGCCACCTGGCCAACCAGACGGTCACCGTCTTTAGTGAAGGCTACAACCGAAGGGGTGGTTCGGCCGCCTTCTTCGTTGGCAATAACCTTGGTTTCGTTGCCTTCCATGACCGACACGCAGGAATTGGTCGTTCCTAAGTCGATTCCGATAATTTTGCTCATAAGCCTCTCCTCTTCAAACTGGGACAAATCTTTTGTTAGGCGCAATATGGGACCGGTCGTTTCTAAGTCAACCACGCTCGGCTAAAAAAACTTTTTTCAAACCGTCTTGACTCTACGGTAGCCATCCCTAGATTCCCATTCGGATTTGGAGATTGGACATGCCTCTATATGAGTACGGCTGCCAAGCGTGCGGCAAAAGGTCTGAAATTGTTCAAAAATTCTCGGATCCAGTGGAGACGGTCTGTCCGCAGTGCGGCAAACCAGCCCTGGAAAAGCTCATTTCCTCCACTAGCTTCGCCTTAAAAGGCGGCGGTTGGTACGCGTCGGACTATAAAAAGCCGGCGTCAGAATCCAAGGGCGGAAAAGGCAACGGGGGGTCGTCCACGTAGGGTTTGGCAATTTATTTGGCATACTGGGGGGCTTTTCCGGTATAAGCGGGAAGCTTTTCAGTAATTTAGAACGTTCACAAAATAGAAAGAGAAAGGGAACACCATGAATATTCGTCCTTTACAGGATCGATTAATCGTAAAGCGCTTCGATGAGGAAGAGAAAACCAAAGGCGGAATCATCATTCCAGATAACGCCAAGGAAAAGCCTCAGCAAGGCGAAGTCATTGCCGTTGGTAATGGCAAAGTTCTCGAGGACGGCAAAGTATTGCCTCTCGAAGTAAAAAAAGGGGATCGCGTTCTTTTCGGAAAATATTCCGGAACTGAAATCAAAATTGATGGAACCGAATACCTAATGCTCAAAGAAGACGACATCTTGGGCGTTGTTGAGAAGTAAAACGGTAGAGAAATAAAGAGGAGAAATTATGGCAGCAAAAGAACTGAAATTTAAAGAAGACGCTAGAAGCGCCATCCTTCGGGGTGTGAACGTTTTGGCAGAAGCAGTGAAAGTGACCTTGGGACCCAAGGGTCGCAACGTCGTTATCGAGAAGGCTTTCGGATCGCCAACGATCACGAAAGACGGCGTGACGGTTGCTAAGGAAATCGAACTCGAAAACAAGTTCGAAAACATGGGCGCGCAAATGGTCCGCGAAGTTGCTAGCAAAACTAGCGATGATGCAGGCGATGGCACGACCACTGCTACGGTATTGGCTCAAGCAATCTTCCGCGAAGGCGTGAAGGTCGTCACACACGGCCAAAACCCAATGGAAATTAAACGCGGCATCGACAAAGCAGTTGCTGCTGTCGTCGAAGAGCTTAAAAAACTCAGCACCCCGATCAAAGGCGAGAAAGAAATCGCACAAGTCGGCACCATTTCCGCAAACAACGATCCAGAAATTGGAAAGTTGATTGCCGAAGCGATGGCAAAAGTCGGTAAAGAAGGCGTCATCACAGTCGAAGAAAGCAAAACCGCAGAAACCACTCTCGAAGTGGTGGAAGGTATGCAATTCGACCGTGGTTACCTCTCCCCTTACTTCGTGACCAATCCGGAAACGATGGAGTGCCACTTCGAAAATCCTTACATCCTGATCAACGACAAGAAAGTCAGCAACATGAAAGACCTGTTGCCTCTCTTGGAAAAAGTTGTTCAAACGTCGCGTCCTCTCGTCATCATTGCTGAAGACGTCGAAGGCGAAGCGCTGGCAACTTTGGTTGTGAACAAACTGCGTGGCACCTTGCACGTCGCGGCTATCAAAGCTCCGGGCTTTGGCGATCGTCGCAAAGACATGTTGAAAGACATCGCTGTATTGACCGGCGGTGAAGTGATCTCCGAAGAACTCGGATTGAAGCTGGAAAACGCTTCGTTGGCCTCTTTAGGTCAGTGCAAAAAGATCACGATCGACAAAGAAAACACCACGATTGTCGACGGTCTCGGCAAGAAGAAAGACATCGATGCTCGCGTAGCTCAAATCCGCGGACAAATCGAGGAAACTTCTTCTGACTACGATCGCGAGAAACTCCAAGAGCGCCTTGCTAAATTGCACGGCGGAGTTGCCGTGATCAACGTCGGTGCTGCTACCGAAGTTGAAATGAAAGAAAAGAAAGCCCGCGTGGAAGATGCATTGCATGCAACTCGCGCAGCGGTTGAAGAAGGTATCTTGCCTGGCGGCGGAACTTCCTACATCCGTGCTTTAGGTGCACTCGAGAACTTAAAACTCGAAGGCGAACAACAATTCGGCCTCAATATCATCCGTCGCGCTTTGGAAGAGCCACTTCGGCAAATCGCCCAAAACGCAGGATTCGAAGGCTCGATTGTGGTCGATAAAGTCCGTAACGGTACGGGCAATTTCGGCTTCAACGCCCTGATTGAAAAGTACGAAGACCTGGTTGCGGCTGGCGTTATCGACCCAACCAAAGTCTCTCGTTGCGCGCTTCAAAACGCAGCCAGCATCGCGTCTCTGATGCTGACCACGGAAGCGATGATCAGCGAAAAGCCTAAAGAAGAAGGCGACCATGCAGGCCACGGCCACGGCGGCGGCGGCATGGGAGGAATGGGCGGCATGGGCGGAATGATGTAATCATTTCGGTTCGTGAGCTTTTTCTTAAAAAAGTTCT
>JALHPX010000153.1 GCA_022842225.1 bacterium | reverse complement strand
CCGTTAGGCGCATCCAATCCACTCTCTTATTGTCTGCAACCCAGTAGCAGAACAGGCTATTGGCCTTATCCTTTCGGTATCTCTCGAAATCATCCTCGCAGATGCTTGTTGCATCTGCGTCCATCATGAAAATTTGACGAGTATTTGCACTTAAGGTTTCTGCAAAAATCATTCGTGGCGCACCAGGGTTGCCCTTTAGCGCTGTTACGAGTGACGGTGCCTGAAACTGAGTCGCAGCCGGGTATCCCGCCAATTCGCGGATGGTGGGAGCAACTGATACGGTAGATACTGGAACTGTCACACTCGCAGTTTTTTTCTGCTGTGCCTTCTTGATGAAAAGCGGTACGTGCAATTTTCGTACATCATCAAGCGTCGAGCCTTCATTGGGTTGAACGGAAAAGCCGCTGCTACCGACGAGAATAATAGTCGTTTGATCGAACTCGCCTCGATCCTTGAGCCCTTTAATGAGCTCACCCAAGCTGGCATCGAGTTGATGGACGGCGCCTAAATAAAGTGCTTTCTGCAAGGGGAACTTTTTACTTCCCGGAGATTGCGCGGCTGATCCCAATTCGAGCAAGTATTTGAATGATTGCAATTCGCCTGGGGTAGGCATCGCCACGCCCTTGGGCAAGAACCGCTTTGCCGACTCTGGACTGACTGAAAACGGAACCTCTAGATCATTGAAGGCGACCCAGTTGAATCGAAAAGGGGAACCGTTCTTGGAATTCACCAGGAAATCCTTCACTAAGGGCTCAGAGGATGCCGCTACAAGATCTTTCTGGGCGGAAATTCGAAAAGTAGTAAAACGCTTCTTCCACGTTGGCATGATTCCGTTGTTACGGGTTAACCACCAATTAGAAACCCACGCTCCTGTTTCGTAGTGGGGCATTAATTGCGCCAGGTTGCGGATAAACGAAGGGAATGCGACGGTCATCGGCTCAGGGACTTTTTTACCATTGGCTAAAGCGTACCAAGGCATCCAAAAATATTGGTGCGCAGAAGGGTAAGTTCCCGTCATCACCGATGCAGCTGCACTCGCTGGAAGTGTGGCGGCGCTATAGGCGCGAGTGAATACCGTCGATGTGTCCATCAAACTTTTAAGGTTTGGCGCCAGAGCGGAGTTGGCCTTCATTTCTTTGGGCAAGTCCCCTGATAGATTATCGATCGTGATCAGAAGGATCGGGCTCTGTGCATTGATCGGTGGCGAAATGATATCCGCCGCCTTTGGCGTCGGCGGTGCCGGGACTGTCCCAGGTCCGGAATCTTGAATAAAGTATCCCACTGCTCCGATGGCCAGAAGCGCTACGCCCAGGCCGGAGAGAATCCAGGAGAGAATTTTTTCTGAGCGCGCTTTTTTTGGTGAGTCATTCTGATCGTTCATGAGTTCCTCTAAGAAGTAGTCCTATTCTCCGAAAAAAAGTCGGAAGGTGCAAACTCTATCGCGGTTTTGATTGGTAACGCTCAGTGTAATTGTCTTGGCGCCAAGAGGCCTGTTTTCCGCCGGGCAAGTCCGGTTTCGCGTCCCTTTGCCAACGTTTTGCCCCGTGAAGTCTCGGCACGGCAGTTGAAGAGTAGGTGAAGAGGAGCTGTAGCGGCAGGGAGGCAAAATGCTCAGTGTGGTCTTTAGTGCGACTCTCGAGGGAGCGGAGGGGAGTGTGGTGCGTTTGCAGGCGGTGGCGGAGAGTGCGTTGCCCCAAGTCTTTGTAACGGGGCTGCCCAATACAGTCATTCGCGAGAGTAAGGAGCGGGTGCGTGCGTGCTTGATCCAACACGGCTTTGATATCCCTTCGCGGCGAGTAGTGGTGAATCTATCGCCTGCATGTACTCCGAAACAAGGAAGTCAGTTGGATCTCGCCATAGCTCTGGGATGCTTGGGTGCGGAGGATATGTTGCCGGAGGGAGCTCTCGACGGAGTTGGTTTTCTAGGTGAGCTAGCTTTGGACGGGCAATTGCAGTCGGTACCCTACGCATTGCCGTTGATTGAATCGCTGGAAAAAGTCTCGCAGTTGCACACCATTGTGGTGCCGCACGCAAACGAACAAGACGCGGCGCTCTCTGGATCGCGCAAAGTGGTTTTAGCAAGAGATCTGAATGCAGTCCTGACATTCCTAAAGACGCACGATTCGCTGCCCAGACCAGCACCTTATCAATCGCCCACCGCTTCTAAGCCCATCGCTAGCGCGTCGTCGCTATTTGATTCCATTACGGGTCAGTCATTGGGCAAATTTGCCCTGCAAGTTGCCCTTGCGGGAGAGCACCACTTGCTGTTCGTGGGGCCGCCCGGGATTGGCAAAAGTTTGTTGGCGCGTTCGTCCGCGGAGTTGTTGCCGCCTCTCGACTCTGCAGACTTTAAGGAGCTAGTGCGCATCCATGCCTTGTGTGGAAATGGCATGGTTCCCTCTGGCGACCGCCCCTTGCGTGTTCCGCATCATACCTCCTCAGCAGCCAGCATACTGGGAGGCGGCAATCAGCGTCTCATCCCGGGCGAAGCGAGCCTCGCGCACGGTGGAGTGCTTTTTCTCGACGAGTTAGCCGAATTTCGTAGGGATGTTCTGGAAGGGATGCGCGAGCCACTCGAAGCAAAAGAAACTTTGGTGCGAAGAGTGGGGCAGAGTCACCGTTTTCCGGCACGTTTTACGCTAATTGCGGCCATGAATCCCTGTCCATGCGGAAACGCGCTGGGGAGTTCTTCCCCTTGCACATGTTCACTGGGGCAGCGGTCGCGCTACCTGCAACGCATCTCCGGACCCCTCTTTGATCGGTTTGACTTGGTAGTGGTGCTGACAAAACCCAAACTGGCGGCGCGCAATTCACATGCGCTTACCGCTGCAGTTGCGAAGGCGGCTGTGGAGCGAGCGGCGGAGCTTCGCTTGGAGCGGCAGAAGTCGGGAGTCCTCTTAAAGCCAGAAAAAGAATTGAAGGAATCCGACTTCATCTGGTTCGTGGATCACGTCGATCGAAGCGAGATGAGTGTGCGACGAGCAATGAAGTGGTTGAAAGTAGCCAGGACAGTGGCGGATTTAAACGACGAGAAGCAAATTCTTCGCGAACACCTTATCCAGGCGCAAGCGCTTAGCCTGCAATCTCTGACCAGTCGCGGCCAAGGTCACTGGGCTTGACAACCCGGGGTACAAAGTCGGTCACCCTAGGCCTTGATTGGATTTTTCCGTGGGCGTGCCCGGCGTGTGAGAAATGGGCGGACAGAGAAGACTTCTGCTCGTGCGGCCTCTTGCTTCGCCAGCCAGGATCCTCCTGGCGCAAGGTGCCGCTCATGCACTCGCAAAAGAGCGATACTTTATTCGTGTATTCCCTTTGGAAGTACACGCCACCCGCCCGAAAACTACTTCACCGTATTAAGTACCGACGCGAGCCCTATTGGTTAGAGGCATTTTTATCGACACAGCAGCACTCAGCGCCGTGGACCTTTGAGAAGAGTTCTCTAGAGGTAGTCTGCGTCCCCACGCGATTGTTTGGCTGGCTTTCGCGAGGGTTTCATTTACCGCACTTACTGGCCCAAGAGCTAGCGAGTAGGTATTCATTGGCTTACCGCGAAGACCTCCTTCGACGCCGAATCTTCTCGCGCCCTCAAGTGGGTCTCAGAAAACGCGAGCGTGCTCAGAATGTCAGAGGCCAGTTTAAGATGCGAAAAAAAGTGGATTTAACGGGAGCGAATCTTCTTTTGGTGGATGATGTGATGACTACGGGATCTACTTTGGCGGAGTGTGCGGAGGTCTTGCTGGAAGAGGGAGCCGCTTCAGTTACCGCCTGGACACTTCTCCAGGCGGTAACTGGGCAGACTCGTAAATAATATTAAGCAGCTCGATCGATAGATTTCGCGGACCGTGGAGTCGCAACGGCAGCAGCTTCACCCGACATTGAACCATCATCAATCGGCTTCATCTGCTTTGCCCACTCAAAAGGATCGTTTACGAGAGCAACTTGCAACGCATCTGAGAGATCTTTTGCGTAGTGGAACTTAATCCGCTTGCGCATTTCCTTCGGAACATCTTCCAGATCTTTCTCGTTGCGGGCGGGCACAATCATATCTTTGATGCCGTGACGAAGAGCCGCCAGCGTTTTCTCCTTAACTCCACCGATTGCGAGAACCTTACCGCGCAGAGTGACCTCACCGGTCATTGCAACATCGCGACGGATAGGATTACCGGTCAGCAGCGATAAGAGCGCCGTTGCGATGGTAATTCCAGCCGAAGGACCGTCTTTTGGAATCGCACCTTGTGGTACGTGGATGTGAATCTCGTTTTTTGCGAAGATTCGTTCGTCGATTCCAAACGTTGCCGCTTTACTGCGCAGGTAGCTGAGTGCCGCGTGTGCAGATTCTTTCATCACATCGCCAAGCGATCCCGTGAGAATTAATCCACCGCCTTGTTTCGGCATCATCGTGACTTCGATACTGAGGATTTCTCCTCCGAACTGAGTCCAGGCGAGGCCGGTTGCAACACCCACTTCATCGTGATCGCGCTCTTCTTCATTAATGTACTTAGGAGGTCCCAAGTACTTTGGTATCGAAGCCGCAGTCACCACGAACTTTTTCTCTTTGTTATCTTCGCTGACCACTTTGCGCGCGATCTTGCGGCATACAGATGCCACCAGGCGCTCGAGGTTACGAAGTCCAGCTTCTTGAGTGTAGTTCTCAACCATCTTTTCGACGGCAGTTTCTTGGAACTCCACATCAGCTGGATGTAGACCGTTTTCACGAATCTGTTTTTCAATCAGGAATTGCTGCGCGATCTTTACTTTCTCTTCTTGGCTATAGCCAGAGAGTTGGATGACTTCCATGCGGTCTTTCAACGCTTGAGGGACAGTGTCCATCAAGTTTGCAGTCGCGAGGAACATCACGTTCGATAGATCGTATGGCAGATTCAGATAATGATCGCGGAAGCTGAAGTTTTGCTCGGGATCGAGCACTTCTAGCAGCGCAGCTGCCGGATCGCCCCGGAAGTCAGCACCTAGCTTATCGATTTCGTCTAGGACGAAAATCGGATTCGCCGAACCCGCTTGCTTCAAACCTTGAATGATACGTCCGGGCATTGCACCGACATAGGTACGACGGTGGCCGCGGATGTCAGCTTCATCTCTTACTCCGCCGAGGGAGATACGGACGAATTTCCGACCCATTGCGCGAGCAATGGACTTACCCAAACTTGTTTTACCGACGCCAGGAGGCCCGACGAAACAAAGGATTGGGCCTTTCATCTTGGGACGTAACTTGCGCACAGCAAGGAATTCCAAGATGCGTTCTTTGATCTTTTTCAGATCAAAGTGATCTTCATCAAGAATGCGCTGGGCTTCTTTGAGATCAAGGCTGTCATCCGTCGTCTTGCTCCACGGAATCTCCACCAACCAATCGAGGTACGTGCGCACAATCGTCGCTTCGCTGGCATCTTGGTGCATTCGTTCCAAGCGGCCGGCTTGCTTGATGGCTTCTTGGTAAACTTCGTCGGGCATTCCAGCTTGTTCGATCTTGTTGCGCAGATCCTGGATTTCTTCGGTCTTGGATTCAGAATCACCCAACTCCGTTTTGATGGCTCGGATTTGCTCTCGGAGGAAATACTCGCGTTGGCTCTTAGTCATCTCGTCGCGAGCTTGCGAGCGAATGCGCGCTTGCATGGCGAGGATTTCTAATTCTTTGACCAGGATATCGTTTACGCGTTTGAGTCTCTCGAACGGATCGAACAACTCCAAAATGTCTTGTCCATCGCTTACCTTGAGACCAAGGTTGCTGGCCACTAGGTCAGCTAAGCGTCCTGCTTCGGTGATATCATCGACCACCATTAGGATGTCGGGAGAGAGCATACGGCCGAGCGAAATAACTTTCTCCAGTTGCTCTTTCACTGTGCGCATCAACGCTTCGACTTCTACGTTGTCGCGAGTCTTTTGGACTTCTTTGATCTGATTCACTTTGGCGCGGAAGTAGGGCTTCTCTTGGACGTAATCCAAGACAGTTCCCTTCATCAGGCCCTGAACCAAGATCTTCACGCGACCGTCGGGAAGCTTTCGCATCCGCATGATCATCGCGATTGTACCCACCGAATAGATGGATTCAGCCGCGGGACTCTCGTCGGTGATTTCTTTCTGCGCGGCCAGGAAGATGAGGCGATCTTTTGCAATCGCATCATTCACGGCGCGGATAGATGGCTCCCGTCCCACAAAAAGAGGGAGAATCATATATGGATAAACAACTACGTCCCGAATTGGTAATAGTGGCAATTCGTCCGGGATGACTAGTTCTTCGTTGTCCGAGAACTCGTTCGGCATGGGACCCCCAAAGGGTGGTTACGGAAGACTAAACTACATAGAGTTTTTCGGACGAAATCGTAGATCCCATTAATAGAAACTTAACGATTTCATGATGTTGCGTTGCGATAAACGCGATGGGTTAACACGGTGAGCGAGCGCAGATTTTACTGCTGCGCGATATTTCCGCCCGGCAATAATGCGAGAACCGGCAAATTCCGCATCGCGACACGGCTGGAATCAAAGCCCAGTTTGCCGAGAGGAGATTCAAAATTCTGAGTCTCAGCGAGAGCCGCCACCAAGTCGTTACGGCCACTTGATCCGCTTTTCCTCAAAGCGTTTCCAATCAACTGCATGGCTTCGAAAGATTGCGCGGCTAACAAGTCTGGAACTTGCCCGTAGCTCTCCGCAAACTGACGAATGAAATCACGAGTGCGCGGATTCTTAGACTGTAATGTAATGGCACCGGGAAAAAGCGCGCCCTCCACATGTCGGCCGCCGCGTTTGTAGAGCTGCTCGGAATTCCACTCGGTCGTTCCCAACAGCGTGACTTTACTGACGTCGAAATAAGCCAAACTTGCGGCAATCTGCGCCACGGCTCCGGGATGATCGGGAATAAAAACGCCATCGAAATCGACGATAGGTGGCAGGCGGCTCTTAGAAGGACGCTTGGTCTTCTCTTCCTGCTCTTTTTGAAACTTAGCAAGAGCGTTGTTTTCTACTCGGCGCATTTTAGGATCACTAAGTCCAGTGAGTGCGCGGATGCTTTCTTGAAAGTCCTGCGTGTCCGCTTCGTACGTTTCGTAGCCAACGACGATGCCGCCGTTTTGTTCCACCAATGTCCAGAACTCACCCGCCATGTCCGTGCCAAAACTATTTTGTGGAGCAATGATTGCAAACCGAGTCATCTGCCGCTGTGAAATCGCGAAGCGAACCAATTCTTCTAATTGCACGCGCGGAGTAAGCGCGTTCTGAAAAGTATAAGGGCTGCGTTTGGAGAGGCCTTCTTTGCCCGTCAGAGTGATATTGGCGACGCCTAATTCTTGCGCGCGCTCCGACACCGCAACAGCCTCGGTCCAGGCTAAGGGGCCCAAGATGGCCATCACTTGGTGTTCCCGCACCAATCGATCCACCGCCTGAGCGGCCACAGCGGGGCTAGAT
>JALHPX010000152.1 GCA_022842225.1 bacterium | reverse complement strand
ATTGCGGAAAAATTAGTGGCCCCGGCCGGAACGCCATGAGGTTCTTTAGTTTCTAGGGTTCTTCCTTAGGCTCCGATCGCGGAAGGGATCCGCGGCTTCGTTGGGTTGAGTGCCCGCTTTAGGTCCGGTCGGGCCCACTAATTTTTCCGCAATAAATCTACTAAATCGGATTTCGAGTCGGTGCGCGGGTGGGAGTTGATTCGGTTCGCCCGCAACGACTGTGGTCGTTTACGAGAGGGTCAGAGCTGCTTGATTCGGACTACGGAGATGGGGGTGAAGCCGCGGTTTGTGAAGAATTGGGCGGCGTGGTTGTTTGTGGCGCCTGTCTCGAGGGTTAAGTGAGTTGCGCCGCGGAGGCGGCATTCGGATTCGAGCCAGTTTAGGAATTTTGTGCCGGTGCCTTGGGTCGTTGTTTGTCTTGCTACGACGATATCTTCAAGATGGGCGGAGCGGAAGGGGCCCTCTAAGTTGAAGCGGACGACTGCTATGGCTTGGAGAGTGGTTTGGAGTTTGGCTTCTGCCAATAGGGCTTTTGGGTTTGGGGATTTTGCGTTTGCTACTAGGGTTTGCATTTGCAGGAGTAGCTTTTGTTCGATGTCGGTGGCCCAGCCTTTGCCGGGGGTTGCTAGGTTGGATTGGTATTCGCCGAAAGAGATGTATTTCTCGTCTACGTTTTGCAAAAAGAAATTTACTAGTGCCGGTACGTTGGGTGTTTCGGTTATCCAGTTAAAAGTTAAGTCATTCATAAGTCGGCTCGAATGGTTTTTGCGGCTTGGTAGCCGGTTTCGATGGCGCCGTCTACGGAGGCGTGGTTGCCCTGGTAGTGACAGTGCTCGCCGGCGAAATAGAGAGTTTTATCGACGGGGCGAACCAAGTCCTTCATCGCATGGGCTGCTCCTACTTTGAGGAAGCTATAAGCGCCTTGGATCAGTTGGTCTTTGTGCCAGAGGTGGCAGCGGGCTTCTAATACGTGCTTCTGTACTTGGGCCGGGGGTGTTTTGGTCATCACACTCAAGCTGTTGAGCGCTCGGCCGATGACTTCGGATTCGGTTGCGTCTTTAAAGTTCAACGTCGATTGATAGCCTGCCCACGCCACCAGGCGGCAGGAGCGGATAGGATGAGTGCTCCACCAGGTACCAAACTCTCTGCCGGGGGAGAGTAAGAATCCCAGATCGGCTAGGTCGCTTTGCTCCTGTTTTTTGCCCTGCCAAAAAGGTTCGTCGAATTCGAAGTTCACGCGCGTTACTTGGCCCATCAGGATGTGCGACAGCGGTTTCTCTTTCATCGTCAACGCTGGACTGAATTCGATTCCGGTCTTTAGTATCGGCAGAGGCACGGCGAGTATCACGCGCCTGGCTTCAAACGTTTTCACGCCCTTTGGCGTCGATACGTTGAGGGAAACTTCGCCGCGGGTCCAGGTGATTCTGCGCACCAGGTGCTGGAGTCGGATATCGGGATCGGTCTGCAAAAAAAGTTGGAGGAGCTGGTCGTAGCCGTTTGGTATCCGGAACGAACGGTCCGATTGGATTTTTTCACCGAATTTTTCCGCGCTCTTGAGAGAGTGATAGCTAATCAACGTGGGATCCGCGCCATGAAAACCCTCAAGAAACGACAAGGCAAATGGCCGCAGTGGATGGTTTTTGTATCGAGACTGTTCTAGGATTTCATACCACGAGCGATCTTGCTTGATGCCCTGCTTGGCGATCCCCGAACTAAGCTTTTCCATCCATTCCCAGAAATCGGGAAACTCTTTAATCTTGCCGCGCGTGAAGTGGAAACGCTTTCCGCCGGCTTCCATAATCGGCATGCGCTGCTGGCGGACCAGTGCAAGAGTTGCGGGCGGCATGCCGTGAATAAATTCTGCGCCCAGCTCCATTGCCAAGGGGGAGTGGGGACTGGCGACGGTGAAAACGCGGCCGCCAATGCGGGGAGAGGCTTCCAGCACACAGCAGGCGATACCTGCTTTCTTGAGTTCTGAGGCCGCAGCTAGTCCTGCACTGCCGGCTCCGACTACGATGACTTCAAAGGGATGCGACATAACATCCCAGGTCTATCATCCCTTGGTGGCGCCTGAAATGAGGTCGCTTATTTTATCGATCCCGTGCCGACCCAAATAAATTGCGCTTTAGCAGTTTCCCTCGATAAACTCCCGGTTCAACTTGGGAGAAACAGCAATGAATAACGAAGTATTACTCAACATCATCAGTACCAAATCGCTAGAGAAGCAGCTCAAGGTGGTCGAAAGTCGCATGAGCACTCTGCAAGCCGAAATGGCCGAACTAGAGAAGATTAAGAATGCCTGTCTGGTTTTAATGGGACCTCAGGTCTTATCTCCAGAAGAAGAATCAGCGCCTGCGAAGAATAAGAAGAAGAAGGGCTCTGACGACGAAGTACTCGTATCGGAAGCTATGATTGCGGAAGACGATGCGGCGAGTGAGTCCTCCACTTCCTTAAACTAATAGAGCTCTTTCAACGCCGATTAGTGGGAGGCAAGTCCTGCTAGTCGGCTAAATTGCACGACCTGCTTGGAGCAAGCGGGATTGGTGCTCAACGCGAACTGTGGAGAGCCGACTTCCATGGCTCGAATGAGATTTACTTTTTCAGTCGCGGCTTCCGGCGTCTCCGCCATGAACCACGCTAAAGCGAGAGTATCGGTCAGAGAAGTGCTCGTACTGATTTCGTCGTTGAGTTCGTAATGTGGAATCAGGCGGTGAAATCCAGCTACCTGTCTCACTTGGTCAAAGACATCGAGGCTGCCAATGCGCGCGTCGGGCCCAGAGTAACGGAAGGCGATTTTTCGCGGATGTACCGCTAGTTGGTAGCCCTGTCGCTTCTCTGCCTCAAAAAGCGCGGGGTGAAGAATGGCGCGTGCTAGCCGGCTCATTTGGCTCCGGCCGGTGGCTAGTCTTTCAATCGACGGAATGCGAGATCCCGCGGGCCGATTGGCGATTTCGACGATGTGGTACACGCCATCGAGATCGCGCAAGACCTCGGCGTGGACGCAGTCAAAATTAATTCCGATTTCTCGCGCCGAATCGCGCACGACTTGCATGAGCTCTTGCTGAATCTGGCCTTCAAAGGGCAGCCACTCGTCGTAATCTGGCAGCACGCCAATGCCGGGTTTCACTTCTTTGTGGTACTGCACGAGCGAAGTGAATTCGATATCGCCGCCTACAGCAAATCCATTCACCTGGTATTCAATCCCTTGGAGAAAACGCTCCACGGTCACTTCGCGGATGGGCTGATCAAATATATCGAGCGAATTGAGAACGTGATCGAGTTTGAGGCGAGCGAATTTAAAACGCTCCCATTCATCCGCGTGAAGCGCGTCGCCCATGTCCGCGCGCGTGGGGAAGACGCCGAGCTGGTTGCTACCCGCAGATTCCAAAGGCTTAAAAACAATTCCGGGGTTGCCATGAAGTGTGATGAACGCAGCTAGCTCTTTGTACGTGCTCACTACTTGAAACGGCCGGTGGCCAATCGATTTTACAGTGAGCAACTTGGCTTGCTGGGCGGCTTTGTTCCGTAGTGGTCGGCTATCGAGACTGAGATTGCGATATTTCGCAGGCACATGCAGATCGATGGCGAGTTGGCCCGCATCGTAGACGGCTGTTTCCGTACCTCGTAAAACAGCGAGTACTTCCACATCGAGCGCTTTGATTTGCGCGGCCGTCATCGGGTTATAGATGAAGCGGTGATCATAACCGCCAAAGAGTTCTTTCGATTGCACTTCAGTCGGGGCGTTTACCAAATGGGGCGGAAGCAGCGCGCGCGAGATCTTCTCGCGGCTTTGGACGTGAATGAGAACGGCAGTGGGATCTTCTTCGCGCAGAACTTCCAGCCAATCCGACCCGGAAGAGAGCGCGTCCATTACCACGACTGCGCGTTTGGATGCCGCAGAAGCGGTGACCGCCCAGAAAACGAAGACCAATAGGAAATTTAACCTGCGTATTTTCAAAACCCCGAACCTTGTTGAAAGCCCAGTGCAGGTTTTATCGCAATGAGTTAGGGGAATCAATGAGGAAGGCGAGCTAGATTAATCCTTTGATTTCAAACACTTACTAAATGAATCTGAGCCTTTTCTCCCCTTATCTCCTCCAAAAATAGTACCGATAATGTCTTCATGTGGATGCCCAAACGGCCAGAGACCTTACAAGAAGCCGAAATTGAATCGTTTTTCATTGAAGACTGCATTCTTAAGATGCTGCATGCGCAGGGAGCTACCCGCGGCTCGGTCCTGGTCCAGATGTTGAAGCTGCCCGCCGGTCTCGTTGAGCCAATCATCTCCATTTTAAGAGAAAAAGATTTTGTCGCTCCGGTAGGTGGCGGCGGTATTGGCGGTGGCATGGGCCTGACGATTGGTCTCACCACTAAGGGTGCTGAATACACTGCAGGTATCATGGAGCGCTCGCCGTATTACGGACCCGCCCCCGTATCGACGAAAATTTATACCGAGTCGGTGAAGGCGCAGAAATTTACTTCGCGACTAGTAAAGAAGAAACATCTCGATGCCGCGTTCGGCGATATTCGCATTGGGCAGGAGTATCTCAATCAATTAGGGCCCGCGATTAATTCTGGCGGCCCGATTTTTCTCTACGGTAAGCCTGGCAACGGGAAGACCACGATGTCCGAGCGCATCGCGCGGCTTTTCCGCCAAGGAATGTTTATCCCTTACGCAATCGAATCCAACGGCGAGATTATCCAAGTTTTCGACGAGAAAGTGCACATCCCTGTGCCTCTGGAGGCGCTGCCGGACACACATCCGCTCAAAGCGAATCCAGGCGCGGTGGATCCGCGTTGGGTCTATGCCTTGCGACCGTTTGTGGTGGTGGGTGGAGAGTTGACGCTAGAGATGTTGGATTTGAGCTATAGCGAAGGACAGCTCAGTTACGAAAGCCCGTTTCAGTTAAAAGCAAATGGCGGAGTATTGCTCATCGACGATTTCGGCCGACAAAAAGTAAAGCCCACTGAAATTCTCAATCGGTGGATTTACCCGCTTGAGAAGCAGATGGATTTCTTGTCGCTTCATAGTGGCAAGAAAGTGGCAGTGCCGTTTGAAATTTTTCTCATTTTCTCAACCAACCTAGACCCGAACGATCTGGGCGACGAGGCGTTTTGGCGACGTATTCGGTACAAGATCGAAACTCCCAATCCGACCGAAGCGGACTTTAAGTTCATCTTTCAAGTTGTCTGTAAGAAGAACTCAATCGAATTTGATGAGCAGGCATACAAATACCTCGTCGACAAATACTACCGAGCCGCGAGCCGCGAATTCCGCAGCGTCCATCCGCGTGACATCATGAATATCGTTTGCGATCACGTGCACTTCTTTGGCATTGCGCCAAAGTTAAGCAATCAGTTGATCGACCTCGCTTGTGCGTCCTTCTTCGGAATGGAAGAGACCAAGCTCGCCGCCGAAAAGAAAATCGCTTAGGCCACTCGCTCGCCTTGTGCGTCCTCTATCACAGCACTGATTTTGCGGTTAAACGATAGAGGTTAAATAGATAAACATTGTGATATGCATCGTTTGTAGCGATTGATGGAGGGACAGTGAGTAAGTGGATCAATTATCACCATTTGTTTTATTTCAAAGTGATTGCGGAAGAGGGCAGCGTATCAAAAGCCGCCACGCGATTACGCCTCGGTCAGCCAACCTTAAGCGCACAGCTAAAACAGTTTGAAGAAAACTTAGGCGTTTCGCTTTTCGTTCGTCACCACAAGAAGCTGGTGCTGACGGAGCAAGGGCAGGTGGCACTCGATTACGCCCGTAACATTTTCAAAATGGGCGCGGAAATGTATGAAGTGTTGCACGATCGTTTCATTCCGCAAAAGACTTCGATCACCATTGGCACTCTAGATATTGTCTCCAAGCAGGTGGTCTTTCAATTGGTGAAGCAGGCTTATAAAACAGCCGACTGCCTAGTGACGCTCGCAGAAGGAAAATCCGACGAATTGCTGCGCGAGTTACTCGCGCATCGAGTGGATGTTCTGATCACCAATTTTCTACCCTCTGGTTCCGACGCCAAGGGACTCTCCCATCGCCTCTTTACGAAAAAAAACGTCGCGGTATATGGCGCTCCAAAATTTAAGCCGCTCAAAAAAGGATTTCCTAAATCCATCTCTGGTCAGCCTCTTATTGTGCCCACTTACGACAGTAAGTTGCGCTACGATTTAGATCATTGGAGCACGAACAATGACGTAAATCTCAATGTGATCGCGGAGAGCCAGGATATCGCCGTTAAAATTCTCATGGCGGTAGGTGGCTTGGGATTGATCACTACAGCTGAACACACGGTGACTCGACAACTTGCGGAGGGAGAGTTGATCGAAATTGGCCAGCTGTCGGGAACGTACGAAGAATTGTTTCTCGTGATGGCTCGTCGGAAATTGGAAAACCGATTGGCTGCAAAACTATTCCAAAATTTTTCGATCTAACTCGACGAGCCTTAATTCGTTTTATACGAAGCAGAGCAGCGATTTTATCCATTTCGTGTAATTGCCCTATAGGCGTACTCTAAGAGTAGAGGATCTCCATTGGCCTTTTGGCGGAAGGAGTCTGCTCATGGGTAGAATGACAAACACAATCAAACGCTTACTGCGGCTTTCACCGCTCGTTCTTTCTTTCTTCGTTCACGTTGGGCTGCTCTGCTTGGTCTGGGCGCCCAGCGAGAGACTCGTTGAACTCTCTGCGTTACCAGAAGAGTTTGAAATCGAATCTGCCGCGCCGCTCAAAAAAGAGGAAGCACCTCGCAAATCACTCAACAAGATAGTGCAGAGCGAAAAGTCTCAGCAAGAGTCCAGCGGGAATGCGCAGTTCTATGGCAAAGAAGACCAATCCGTAGACAAGCAAACGCGCGCTCGCAAGAACGACGCCTTCGCTGCTTCGGGTAAGGCAGCAAAAGATCTCACTTTGAAGGATCTGGGTATCTCAGATGAATGGAAGCAGCGGAGCGCCGCAACCGACGACAATTTAGAAGGTATTCCAATGGGGGAGCGCACGGTCCTCAACACTCGCGCCAACCGCTATTACAGTTTTTATGAGCGGGCAAAAGAGCAGCTGCGGGTTTTCTGGAAACCAGAAGTGAATCAGCGCGCTACCACGCTCGCCGTGCAGAAAAAGCTATTAGACGGCCAGCAACTTGTGACGCGAGTTGTTGCGTCCTTGGATAAGGATGGAAAAGTGCAAGAAGTGCGCACTATCCAAAGCAGCGGCGTGCCGCAAATCGATGCCGCTGCCACAACCGCTTTCTATAG
This sequence comes from bacterium, assembly GCA_022842225.1. Classification (GTDB taxonomy): domain Bacteria; phylum Bdellovibrionota; class FAC87; order UBA2466; family UBA2466; genus JALHPX01. The sequence goes on along the minus strand of JALHPX010000152.1, from coordinate 168 downwards.
AATTGGCCGCCTGCCCAATGTTCCCAAAGGCATGCTCGATAGTGACGGGGTCGCGCGGTTGTATTGGGAATTTGTAGTAAATGCGGTTGGTCAGCCTAAAGTAAAGATCGCCGACAACGAGCAGTGGAGAGATACTATCCGCAGAATCGACTAAAACTGGCCCACTTC
>JALHPX010000151.1 GCA_022842225.1 bacterium | reverse complement strand
GATCGTTCTAGGCCGGGATGGGCGGAAGTTCAAGTTAGGTGCGGGTCGGGAAATCAGGGGCTGGCTGGCTGCTTTTCGGCCAGGTGCGTTAGCGGGCAAGTAGCAGAACTTTAAGCAAAAACGGGCGCTCCCGAAGAAGCACCCGTTCTTACGAAATTCTATCCCGCTGCAACCGCAGCGGACAGACTCTTACATGCCTGCGTCTTCTGTCGCGCCTTCAGCAGGAGCCGAATCCATTTCAGGAGCGGTTTCCGTCGTCGTCGTTGTCGACTTCGTGGTTTTTTTCGCGGCTTTTTTTGCAGCGGCTTTTTTCTTCGCGTGCTTTTTTGCCTGCTTTGCGGAAGCGACCTTTGGCGTCTTAGTGGTCGTGGTGTCCGTCGTTGTGGTCGTGGTAGCGGTGGTGGCGGCTGTATCGTCTGCGATAGCAGGTACTGCTAACGTTCCGACTACAAACATCGCAACTAATAATGCTTTCATGCTGTCTCCGTTCATAAATTGAGTTCTAAACAATGCGCCTATCATAGCAGCGCAGCTGCTCTCTGCAATCGGGAACTCTTGCAGTGCTTGTCGTTGTGACGCGCTGTGTGCTGCAGGTGGTGCGTGGGAGCTTTTCTAGATGATTGGCCTTGAAAGCGCGCTTTCAAGGCAAAGCCCTTAAGGGATAACCCAAGCGCGTAAACACAAAGTGTACGGGCTACCTACGAAAACGGTGTCCAAGAAGTAGGCAGGGTAAGTGCTTTGAAAGAAACCTGAACAGGCCAGTTTTGCGAACGGGTGTACAGAGGGAATACGTTTTCACAATTCCCCCACGCTCACCGCTTTTGGCCCCCACCTTGCTCTCTATAGCGTTAACCCCTCAGGCTTAGAGACTATAAGTTTTTAAGCCCGGATGCGAGAATGGCTGGCACCATAGACCTACAGGTGCTCCCCCTAACCCTCGGCACACTGCGGGCATTAACGATTCGGCAACAAAGATTCGCCAGCTGCTCTCGCATCCGATTTTTTTTTAAGTGAAAAACTAAGCGCCTAGCGTTTCTTCGGCGTTGGCACCCAGCCGACTCTGGTCCGGTTTAGGAACGTGCTTCATCACCATTTCAATTAAGTCATGAAAGTGAAATGGCTTTGCTAACCAATCAACCGCCCCCGATTTGCAAACGCGTTCTCGATCTTCGCTGGTGAGACGCGCCGTCAAAGCAACAATGGGAGTGGTGAGCCCTTCTTTTCGCATCATCTCGATTGCCTGGTAGCCGTCCAAACGCGGCATGTGGAGATCCATAAAAATAAAATCGTAGCGTTTGTTTCGAGAGAGCGCCAAGGCATCCACACCATCACAGGCAAAGTCGAGTTCCGCCGACGCCAGCTTGAGCGATAAACGCACCAGTTCGCGTAGCTCCTGGCTGTCTTCTGCAACAAGAACGCGCACGCCTTTGAGCTTTCCAGCGAGTTTGCCGGCAGTGTGGAGAGGCTTGCCACCCTGGCGTGCCGCAGGGCTGCGTTGGGCTTCCGAGCCCGCCGCGAGCAGAATCAAAAACGTTGAGCCGCCGCCAGGTTGCGACGACAAAATCGAGACATCGCCCCCAAGGCTACGCGCGAGTTTGCGCGCCAGTGCTAGCCCCAGGCCCGTCCCGCCAAATCGGCGAGTGGTTGAGGAATCTCCCTGGGTGAAGGGCTCAAACACGCGGCGAATTTGCTCGCCGGTCATGCCGATGCCCGTATCCGAAACAGTAACCTTTGCCATGCGGTGCGAGGGATTAGCGAGATTTGGCTCAACCGAAACATCAATCCACACATTGCCCTTTTGCGTGAATTTAATCGCGTTGCTGACGACATTGCCTAGGATCTGACGAAAGCGCGTGGGATCCGAAATAATATAATCGGGCATGTTCTCTGCGAATCGTACTGCGAGCGAAAGCTCGCCGTTGAGTTGGCCGTTCTCAAAACCCTCCACCACTTTTTTCACTTCATTGACGATGGAGAACTCACAAAGCTCCAGCTCAATCTTGCCCGCCTCGATCTTCGAGAGATCCAGCACATCGTCCACTAAGCTCTTCAAATGACGAGCATTGGTCTGAATGCGATTAAGAAACTTATCGCCTTCGGAAACGTCGGTGTGCCCCTGACTGCCCAATAAAAACTCGGAATATCCCAGGATAGCGGTGAGCGGAGTGCGAATTTCGTGGCTAATCATGGCAAGGAAATCCGACTTGGCTTGGTTGGCCCTATCCGCATCTTCCTTTGCTGCTCTCAATTGTAACCGTGTTTGTCTTTCGTCGGTAATGTCGGAGCAGCAACCAATGAAGCCAGTGAGCTGGCCGTTTTCAAAAAAACGCGGCACGCCTTCTTCATGCACCCAGCGATACACGCCGTCGCGTCGTCGCAACCGGTACTCCACCACAAACCGCGTCTTAGAAACCTGAGCGGACTCGTATTGGTTTCGGCAACTCTCACGGTCGTCGGGGTGAACGACGCTGAGCCATTGCTCGCCTAGAGAGTTGTCTTCATTCAGCCCGGTGAAATCAAACCAAGCCCGATTAAACTCGTTGCGCAGCGTGGGCCCGCGCGACAGCCAAATCATGATCGGAGCATTGTCGGCCATGCGACGGAAACGCACTTCGCTCTCTTGTAGTTTCTGCTCAGAGCGCGAGCGGCCCGTCGCGATTGCCGCGGTGAAAAGTGCAAAGCAAGTACAGAAAGTGAGAAAGACGTCGAGCATTACCAAGGAAGTGTGAGGGCTCTCTGGCGCGAAGAAGGAGCCGCCGCCGTAAAAAGTATAGGGAATCGCAATGCCCGCCAGCGCCAAATTCCCAATCGCGGACCACGTCGGCCCAAACCGAAATGCCAACCACAGTAAAAACGGCAAACTTAGGAAGGCAAAAGGGACATGGTGTCTACCCAGGTAAAACGAGGGCGAAAACACGAGCACTGTGACGCCCACCAAACAAGCCAGTACAAAAATCAATTCGACTCTGCCGCGGAGGGTACCCGGAAACCTAAATTCTTTGAGACTAATCGCAATCGGCACGAGCAGGTACATGCCCATCAGGTCGCCGAGAAACCAAGTTACGATTCCGTCGAATAGTTTTGGGAAAGAGCTGTAACCGCCACCGAGATAAATCATCGACGGACCAACTAACGCCGGGATTGCCGATGCGATGGGCAGTACAACTGCCATCAAGATGACCAGCGCGCGGCCCTGCGAAAAAAAATCACGCCGTTTGACCATCCATCGGCAGGCGACATGCGCGAAGTACGCACTTAAGGCGTTTGAAGAGCCGACGGAAAATCCAGACAGGATTCCAAAACCCAGTTGCGTATTTACGATGAACGAACCGACAAAGATTGTTGGGATGACCAGCGGTCCGAAGAGCCAGACGCCCGCGATTGCAATGCCAGCTGGAAGCCACACGGGAGAGACCGAGCCATTCACCGTTGCAAATAATTCACCGAGCCGGGCGGTCGCTAAATAAGTCACTAAAAGAGAGAGTTGGACCAACATCGCTTTTTTGCTGGGCAGCAAAGGCATTGGAGGAAACTACTCCGTTTCGCGGAGGCGTCAAGACGGCTGACTACTGAGGTTGGCTGGGATTGCGCTCCCGGCGAGGCGCTCCGGCTCTGCCCGGTCTGTAGCCCGCACTGTTTTCTGGAGAAGGCTGGGGCCGTTTTCCAGAAGCGGGGATGCGATGGACGAAGTCTTTTTCAATCGCTTGCTGGGCGCGCAACCGGCGCGCTTCCACTGCGACAGGCGGAGGAGATGCGGGAATCAAGGCATCGCACCCAGTGCCGATGAGATCGGTTCTGCCCGCCTGTTCCAAGGCTTCTCGCACCGCAAAGTAATTTTCTGGCTTGAAGAACTGCATGAGGGCGCGCTGCAATTTGCGATTGCGCAAGTGTTTGTCGACGTGCACTGGCTCGCGCGTCATCGGGTCGATGCCCGTGTAGTACATGCAGGTGGCAATATCGAATGGCGCCGGGATGAAGTCTTGGACTTGATCGGGCTTGTAGCCGTTGCGCTTTAAGAACAGCGCCAAATCAATCATGGCATGTAAGTCGCTGCCCGGGTGGCTGGCGATAAAGTACGGAACAAGAAACTGTTTAGGTTTTCCAACGGCGGCAGAAGCTTCGTTGAACTCTTTGGCAAACGTGCCGAAGTTATCAATCACAGGCTTCTTCATGCGTTTGAGTACTTCGGGATGCGTGTGCTCAGGCGCAACCTTTAAGTGGCCGCCCACATGGTGCTCGGCCAATTCGCGCATGTACTCCGGACTTCGTTGCGCTAAATCCATTCTCACACCGCTTGCAACGAAAACTTTGCGCACGCCCTTTACTTGGCGCGCTGATTTCATCAAATCAATTAATGGCGCGTGATCGGTTCCTAGAAGTTTACAGATCGTCGGATGCACGCAGCTGAGTCGTCGACATTTTTGCTCTACGTCGGGACGCGTGCAGCGCATCTCGTACATATTTGCCGTCGGCCCACCGATATCGCTGACAATGCCTTTGAAATCCTTTTGCTCGGTCATCTTATCGAGCTCGCGCAAAATCGATTCTTTAGATCGTGATTGAATAATGCGGCCTTGGTGCGCCGTAATCGAGCAGAACGTGCAGCCACCAAAACACCCTCGCATGATCGTCACCGAATCTTTGATCATGTTAAACGCGGGAATCGGCTCTTTGTAACTAGGGTGGGGTCGGCGCGTGTAAGGCAAATCATACACGGCATCCATCTCCGCTTTGGTCAGAGGTAGCGGCGGTGGGTTGACCACGACCGCACGGCGGTCATGCCGTTGGACCAAAGTCTTCGCATTGAACGGGTTAGTGTGCAGGTGGATTGCACGAGTGGCGTCGACAAAAGCATTCTTATCCGAGGCCACGGCTTCAAAACTGGGGATTTCCATCACTCCTTGGCCAACCGTATCGGGCCAAGCAACTGGCTCGGCATCGCCTTCCGGCGGCGGCGGGACTTCCGAAGCGCCGAGCACATAGGCAACTCCGCGCAATTTGCGCAAGTCCTTTACCGTCGCACCCGAACGCAACAGGCTCGCGATTTCGACAATCACTTTCTCGCCCATGCCGTAGCAAACCACATCGGGCTTCGCATCGAGCAAAATCGACTTGCGAACGGTGTCGCTCCAATAATCGTAGTGCGCCAATCGACGCAAACTGGCTTCCACTCCGCCCGCAATCACCGGAACACCGGGAAAGGCTTCCCGCGCGCGTTGGCTATACGGCAAAGTTGCGCGATCGGGCCTTAAGCCAATGCGGCCGCCCGGCGAATAGGCATCGTCGTTCCGTACCTTTTTATTCGCGGTGTAATGGTTGATGAGCGAATCCATATTCCCGGCGCTAATGCCGTAGAACAGGCGAGGGCGCCCAAACTGGCGCCAAGGCTCCGCGCTTCGCCAATCGGGTTGGCTCAAAATAGCGACACGAAAACCGTATCGCTCCAAAACGCGTCCCAAAATTCCCATGGCAAAGCTCGGGTGATCGACATACGCGTCTCCGGTTACGAAAACGATGTCGACCCATTCCCAGCCTCGGCTGAGCATTTCATCTCTTGTCATGGGAAGCATAGGGAGAGGGATTACCAGAAAAGGCGGGTGCGTGTCTGTGCTTTTTTCGATCTAAATAGCGTCGCGGAGCTCTTCTGGCTCCTTGTAAAGACGGAGTTTTCCAGCACAATTTGCATCCTTGAACCGAGCCCGCAGGCGCTCTTTTCGCGAATTGGCCACGGCAATGGGGAAATTCGTCAACAGGATATCGAGCTCAATCTCAGCGTGCCTCGGGCGAATCTGGTCCACTTCGTTTAAGAGGTCCCATGCGGGTACCCGGTAGCCGTTCTCCGCCAAGTAATGGTCCATCACCACCACTAAGCGCGGGACACTTGCCAAGGGAACCGGCTCCTCACCCGGCTTTAGGCGAATCATCAAACGAGTGGAGTCGACCAGCTCATCGAGATTGCTCGACATCTGAGGCATGTAAATCCCCTCTAGGGCGCGAGCGTTGCGGACAGAGGTATAGAGCGCCTGGGCCTGAGCGCCGCTCAGGATGAAGGTCCCAGGAGTCAGGAAGTAGGGATTCATGGCATAGATATCGCCCACCAAGACCTCGGGGCCCGCAATTGGGTCTTCGTTGCGATAGCCCTCGCTATTTACAAGACTAATCACGGGCAGGTCGCCGTGATAGGTGCCTTCATTCGATAGCAGCTGCCGACCGTAGATAACGTACGAATCAGCTAGCAGCGTTCCCGTCTGGGTGCGACGGACTCCCATATCGTAGCGAGTTTCGGTGGTTGAATAGTGGATGCCTAAGCCTTGCGACAAGAGCGAACGCACTTCCTTTAACAGTGGAGCCACTTCGAGACGGAGAAAGCTTCTATCGACGGGAAGAAGGAAATCGTTCAGTGCCCCGCGGTCTTGCTTGGTGAGATCTTTTGGACGGTGAAGTTTTTGCCGGACCACTTTGCCGTTTTGATCCAGTTCAACCGAACGGAAGCTGTATTTTGAGCCTGAGTCAAAAATCGGATAACCCAGAACTTCTCTCTCGTCTTCTTTGTGATCATCGGCGGCGAACATCGCCGGAATCCGCAGGCGGCTCAGACGTCCGTTGTTCTCGACGAACGAGCGGATTTGTTCAGCATATTTCTCCACGTGCGCGATACCTTGGTGAAAAGACGGAATCACCCAATCCACTCCATCCGCTTCTGCTTCCAAGAGTTGTCGGCGAATAGTCATCTGCAAATTGTGCGTATCGGAGAAGAGCTCGGGCTGGATGTCGAGGTTGTAGACCGCGTGCTTGAAATAATCGTCGATAGTGTAACCCAACATCCGCACCGTTTTCGTGCCCTTGAGGATGGGGATATCGCGATAGGGTTGGAAGTGCGGTTGTAGCGGAGGTGCAATTTCAAGATTCGCCGCGACGGGACTAATCCCGGGTCGTCTGTAGATTTTGTCCCATTCCGCTAGCGGAATGGGGACGTTTTGGCCTTTCAGAAACTCGCTCTGCTGAATAAATAGGCGTCGGCCATCCGCGCCACGCCAATCGAGCGCCTCATGGTTTCCCGGTACCCAAATTCCTGGATAATAAGTGCCAAAATGCCGTAGCAATCGGAAATTCAACCAGCCTTCGTCGTTACACCAGGCGCTGCGCGAAGAGAGGTCGCCATTGTTGATGAAGATAATCTCGCCATCCGGGCTGTTGATGAGAAATTCTTTGATCCGCTTGCGGACCATTCCCAACATCACTGGAATAGAGACGTAATAAGAGTGGCTATCGCTGTATTGGATAATGAGAACGGCGCCGTTACGGCCAAACGCTTGGTTTGAGGATAAGCCCGGTAGGAAAAAAAAGAATAGCGATGCCCAGAGCCAGATGGTCCCCAACCCTTTTCTTGAAGACCGGATTGACATCATTTTAGATCGGAAGAGC
>JALHPX010000150.1 GCA_022842225.1 bacterium | reverse complement strand
TTTCGAGCGCGTCTCTCAAGGCTCGCACGAGGTCTTTTTGTTCGCTTTTGCGATCGTAGGAAATGCTAATCAATGCAATTTCAGACGTAGGCGGCGCAGTAGGTTTAGTTACCTGACTGGGTTTGCGGCCAAATCCTTTTCTGGACTCTTCACTCACCCATTTGGAGAGCCCGATATCCTCAAGCAGTTTTTCAGTAGCCTCGACCATCTTTAGAGGTTCTCTGCCCTGATTTGGATCAATCAGGCCCGGCAAAATGAGTTCAAGAGTTGCACCTGGCGCTGTGTGGCTGGAATTGCCACCTGGGATGTATAGCCATTTGCCAGATTCGTATTTGAAATCAAATCCACCACCAAAGTAGGCGAATGAACTCTTTTCTAACTTCGGCGAAACAATCTGTCCGTTGTTGCTATCCATTACGTACCAGTTCCCAGCATCTCCGTAGATGCTGTCCTTGGCGATTGCGATGTAGTGGTTAGGATTGGTTTCGCTTTGATAGATTTGCCACTGAGAAAGCGGTGGGATGGAGTCCAGCGGAATCGTTTCCGCAAACAAAAGAGACGAGAATAGCGCTATTCCAACGAAAAAAGCCTTCAACACAAACCCCCTGCTGGAATGTCATCCCACAGGCTGGATTTCAGAGGCAAACGAAAAACGGATTAGGGGGACCGGCATCTAAAGAAGCGTCAGCTGTCTAGTTGGCCTAGGGGCGGGCTTGCTCGAGAAGAGCTGCCAGGCACCGGCGGCGAGGCCCAACCAGGCAATCCAGAGCCAAATCGCGTAGTGAGGAAATTTTCGCGACAGCACCCAAGGCCAGATATTGGGGAGATACTCTCTGGAAAGCGCAGTGATTCGTTCGCGGTCTGATTCGGTGGCGGTGGATGCGTATCGAGATTCATCCAGGGGTTCACCACTTAATCGCAAGCTCACGTTCGTCGCACGCCGTGCGAGTTGGCCGTCATTCCACGAGAGCATTAAAGTCTTTTGCAGCTTCGCTTCCGCGTGGGCTTGTGAATACTCCAGTGAGTTGGGCGCCATGAGAGAAAGAACTGCAAAAAATCCGCCGACGGCTAGCGCAATGTAAGTGGCTGCCTTGCCGGTTTCCGACTCTCTTAAAACCGTAAACCCGAACCAAGCGGGCAATACTAACAGCGAAGTCAGATGCATCAGATATCGAACCGACCAGCATTCGCTGCCGTCGGGATTATTGGCAATGTGTCCGTGAAAAATGCACGAGGCTAACATGGCCACCGCAGTGCTGATGCCAAAGCCGGGATTGTATTTATAGGCGGTGCGCGCTCCAATAAAGGAGAGTAAAAGTGCGGGAGCTAGAATAAAAATACCTTTGCCCAAGCCGAACAAAAATCCCAAGGCAATGTCGGGCTGAAAGCTGGTCCAGAAAACACCCATCGCTTGTCGACGGGCTTCGTCGTACCCCAGCGCTGCAATACTGCCAAATCGTAGATACGCAAAAGCGCAGTGAAGGGCGACGGGAATCAGTCCACCGGCGACGAGAAAACGTAAATTAGGCAGCGCGCGTTTAAAGCTATTGCGACCTTCCTGGTAGCTGTCCCAAAGAAGTCCGAGCACTGGAATAAAAAGAAACAACGAATTGAGTCGGACGAGCAAGGTGAAGCCAGCCAGTAGTCCGCAGAAGAAAAGCGCGCGCGCGTCCTTTAATTGCGAGTCCGCAGCTTTCTTGGCAAACCACAACGCGGCGAGTCCCAGACTGGCGACGAGAGCCTCTTCCTGCGCAGACTGCGTACAGTAATACAGCGCGGGCGTCGCGAGGAAAAATGCGAGGCATGCTTTCTTCGCATCGGCCGCCGGAATCGACCAGCTTTGTAGCCACTGCCCCAACATCCAAAACCAAATGCCGCCAATTAACGGAACATAAGCGAGCGCAATCGGGATCGCGGCGAGTGCTGCTTGGGTTTTGCGATCGTCACTTAAAAGCTCAAGCGCGGCGCCAGCCATGTCAAACGGGATGAGCGCCAGACTTTGGCCCATACCGTAGAAAGAAGTGCCCTTGTTCTCGGTCATCCACACTAAGCCGTCATCCACAGCGCTGCCCTTCTCAACCCATACCGAGCCTTTGCTCCACAACGAGCGGCTAATCTGAGCGCGAATACCGACGTCAAAATCCAACACGCGCGCGGGAGTGAAGAGCGCCAAAAAAGCCATCCATCCCAATAGAGGGAAAAGAGTGGCAACAGGCAAACGACTCCGCGCCGACGCGGTCTTAGTGTCGGGAGTGGTAACGTCTGGACGGACCAGACGCAGATTAGATCGCGCCTTGTTTTTCATCTGTCTTGGTCTGAGGATGTAGCTGCGTTTCGGGAGCAGGGAGCAAGCAATCTGCTGCGGAAACTAGAAAGTTAAATTTAAAAATAAACCACAGCGCCGCTACGCCGTCTCGCCAGCCTATTTTTTTCCCTTCGAGGTAGCTGCGAGGAAAATAGGAGACGGGGTATTCCTGCATGCGCAGTGGGAATTTGGCGATGTAGGCGGTGACTTCGGGTTCAAAGCCAAATCGCTGGCACTGCAATTTAAAGCGCTTCAGAACATCAGCACGGAAAACTTTGTAGCAGCTCTCCATGTCCGTGACGGAAATTCCAGAGCACCAATTCGAGACGTGCGTAAGGAATACGTTTACATAGCGGTGATAGGTGCGGTGAATTTGGTGGCCATCGCGCCGGAAACGCGAGCCATAAACAACGTCGGCGCGGTTCTGTAAAATCGGTTCAACCAACTGCAGCAAGTCGCGTGGATCGTATTCCAGGTCGGCATCTTGAATGGCGATGATCTCGCCGGTGGCGGCTTGGATACCCGCGATGACCGCGGCCCCCTTGCCGCCGTTTTTGTCCTTTTTGAGAATGCGAATTTCGGGATAAGTGGTCGTGAGTTTCTCTAGGATCGCCACCGATTTATCCGTGCTGCAATCGTCTACGAAAAGAAACTCAACGCGCAGGGGCCAGTGAATCTCGCCGAGTACGCGCAGCAACGGCTCGAGGTGTTTCTCCTCGTTGAAAACGGGAATCACCAGCGAGAGCTTGGTGGCCTTTGGGGCGTATCTTTTAAACGGGGTTAGATGCATCGGGTTGAAGACGAGTGATAATGCAGAATTCTCTTCGGGATATTAGGCACTTCTCTTTATAGGCGCCTCGTCTTAATTTCAGTCTGCACCTGGAAATGAGGAGATAAGATGACTCGTCGCCCATTTCTTTGGATTCTGTATGCTTGTTTCTCAGCTCCCTCGCTTTTTGGCACAACGTGCTACACCGATTGCGAGGCTCGCTTTCCTAAGTGGTACCAAGGTCCCGATCGGAAACGCTGTCAGGCCGAAAAAGCCGTAGCCTGTTTCGATCCGAGCAAACTTCCCGGCGCTGCGGACTTAAGCGCCTTTGATGATCAGGCCAGCGAACTTCAAGAGCGCATCCATCGCGATTTCACCCAAGGTGGCTACATCGTTTCGCGTGCGCCCGATGGCTCGGTAGAACATGTTGGAGACAGTGCGTTATGGACGGCCATCACCATGGCCAGCGTTTCGTGCTCCGACACGCGAGCAGAAGAAGCGCTCGTCGATAGCGTGCTGCGAAACGACGGCCGCTGGATTCGCTTTGATCCGCTTCCTGCTTCGTACAAAGGCAACGAAACTTCCAGAGATATGGAAACGGGAGCCGTGTTTGGATTTGCTGTTCGCTATGCACGTTGCCCCGCTTCTCGCCCGCGCTTAAAAAAAGCATGGCAGGCGCACCGCGATTTTGTCTTGGGCAATGGCGGTCGATTGCACGAAGGCTCCAATTGGAATTTCGTCATGACACCCGGGTTTCGATTCGTTTGGGATCTGGTTTCCTATCGCTTCGGGTTTGGTTCCAAGCCTAGTACCACCGACGAGCGCTTGTTTGAAGCCGCGCTCGTGAGTGGAGCCAAGGCAATTAAGATGCGCAAAGATTCCTGTTATCCCATTCACCTCAGCACCTTGCAGGCCATTGCGGCGGCTAAATTGGGAATGCCTATCATTGATCTTTCTAAGCGCGAATTTTGCTCGGACACGCGGGGCCTGGGTCTGCCGCTGACCGATTGGTTCTGCGATCGCGGGGGGGCCAAGGAGTTTCTGCGCGATTTCAAAGTCGATCAGTGGGAATACCGTCACCAGCGCTGCAGTGCTTGGGAATCACCCGATGTATCGATGGGGGAACGTACTCCCGGAGTGGATTTTCTAGTGCTGTGGTCACTCGCTGGCGGAAAATAGCCCGGGGGCAGTGCAGCTGGTCTTTAGTTTAGGCGCATACGCGTCTAGACTAGAGACTCCTGTATGAGCCGCTCTATAAAATTCTGCGCGCTTTTGTTGGCACCGCTCTTTTTGTCGGCGTGTGAGCCGGGCACGGGTTCGGGCATCTTTCCGTCGGTGACAGACGTGGTAGTGGGCGCCCTCCCGCGCGCGTTGTCGGCGAGCCGAAGCTCCGTGCTGTTGGCGCAAGCTGGTGTGCCGCTGCTCACGCGCGCTAGCTGCTCGAGTTATTCTTCGAGTAGTGAAGTGTTCTCGTGTGCGGTGACCCATACTTTTCCGACGAGTGAGCCGCCGGATAACTTGGCTTCCTGGTTTCTGCTGGGAATAAATAGATTGGATTCGAAGTTTTCCTCGCTGTCAGACACATACGGCGGACTGGCGCCGCTTTGTGATCGTAAAGACAGCGTTGCGTTGCAGTTACAAGTCGATAGCGATTCGGTGGACGCATTCTCTGGTCTGTCTGGTCTGGCCATCCCGGTTTATTTCAATTGTTACTACGGCGATGAACTCTCCTGGGGAGAAAGCGGTGGAGAAACCTATCTCATGCACCGGTCTTTTGGAGAGGGCGGCACCAGTGCGGGAGCGACTCGTTTTGTAACAGTCGCCAAAATGGCGGAGAGCCAGAATGAAGTGGAAGTGTGGATGATGTTAAATTCCAGCTTTACTCCCAGGCCCAGTATCGCGCGACTGAAGGCAAATAAGGTAACGGGCGCCTTTGCCTATGAACAACGTCTGGGTCACAACGACGCCTATTTCAAACAGATGTATTTGCGCACGGTGGGCGACTCGAAGATGTATTTTGCCGCTTTGGGAGCCAGCGGCGGCAGCGTGACCGTGGATAATTGCGTGAGCAGTCGAGATTACACATCCGTGATGTCGGGCTGCACTTCCGAGGGGCTCGCCGTGTACCCATCTTCTCTATTTTCCGCCGTGAATTCACTTCCCGAAGTTACAAGCGCATCCGCGCTTTTTAATGCGATGGATGGGATTGTGAAACTCAATATGAGTGCCTTGGGCGTGAATTCGGGCGTCGACTAGACTGCCATGCCCTGCCAAATATGGCAGGGCAGTGGCCCAGCGCGCAGTCGATGCGAGGCCAAAGGCCGCATGGAATCGCTTGGCCCGCACTTTGCTTTATGCAGCTCCCACAGGAGTTCATAATGCGTAACGAAATAGTATTTGCGGCCTTTTCTCTCTTAGGCACTTTGCCCGTCTCAGGACGGGATGCGGTGGTCCTTCACCCCGGCGATCGCGTCACCGTCGGCGATACCACGGTGATGTGCGAGGGCGGCGGCAAGCATTTTAAGAAGATCAAAATCTCAGCCCCGGTTTGCGACGATTTCTACAGCGTCAATAGCTGCCAGGGACTGCCGATTGGAACGGTCTGCGCGAATTCAACCAGCCAAGGCGTCTGTATCCAAGACAGCGACTTTGCTGGAAAGCCGAATTGTAAGTGCAAATAAGCTGTTAAAATAAATAGGGCCAGCAGGAATCGAACCTGCAACCCCCAGATTAGAAATCTGGTGCTCTATCCGGTTGAGCTATAGCCCCGTCAGGAGTCTGGAAAATTAACTCAAGCGTTGCGGCCAAGCAAGCTTGCCGCCGAGGATACCAATGGATCTCAGAGAGTGGAATTTGGTGGCGCAGGGAGATTTTTTTCGCAGACACCCCTGGGAAATCGCGCGGCTTTGGAGTCTGATTCATTTTTTGCGGCAGAATGGCTATTCCTCCGAGAGCAAATTCTCGGTCTTGGATTTTGGCGGCGGCGATCTCTTTGTTGCCTTGGGCGTGAAGCATTTCTTCCCCGGTGCCCAAATTACGTCGATTGATTCGGCTTATTCGCCCGACCTGATCTCCTCTTTAAAGGCTTCCGCGCAAATGCGGCAGCTCACCGCCTATCGCTCTCTCGACGAGTGGAAGCCTGAGAGCGGGGGCAGGGCCGATGTGGTGCTTTTGCTCGATGTGCTTGAGCACTGCGAGAACGATCAGGCGATTTTAAAAATGCTCCGCGCCTCGGGCAAAGTGAGTCACGGGGCGCTCTGGGTGATTACCGTCCCGGCGTTCCAGTCGCTCTTTACCCGCTATGACCAGTTCCTTGGGCATTTCCGTCGCTATGGATTCGGCCAACTTCGCGGTGCCATTGAAAACAGCGGCCTTGATGTGAAAGCCGGCGGTTACTTTTTCGGCAGTCTCGTTCTCCCGCGCATGCTGCAAAAAGGCTTGGAGCTCATTGGCTTAGGGAAGCAAAAGCCAAAGGGCTTAGCGGGTTACCGACCCATCCCCTTTGTCGGCAAAGCCATGGCCACCATCCTCTATTCCGACTTCTATCTCCTGACTTTCCTCAACCGCTTAGGAATCCGTCCCCCCGGCCTTTCCTGTTACGCCTTAGCCAAGGCCGCCCACTAGATGGGCACCTGGATCGCGGCCATTGCGGGCGCGGCCCAGCCTGGTATATGTTGCAGGGCAGCACAGCCGGGGAGTGGTCATTGCGAGGGGTTTTCGCCGTTTGGCTTTTTTTGGGATGCCTATTTGCAGCGCCCCTACACGCCGTCGATTTGAGCTGTTTTCCAGCCTTTCGTGCCATTGCTGCCCCCGACAATTTTCACCCACTTTATAGTTTGCGCGGCCTGGTTCGAGAGACGGCGCCAGATACGATTCTCGATCGGGAAGGCGGCTTGGTGAAAGCGGTGGATGCTGCCAAAGCGGGGGCGGAGCCGCCAAAGCGGCTGATCTCACCCATTCGGCGTTCCGTGAAGACCTCCCTGGATTCCCCTTTGCGCCTGATTACCGATGCCGATGGCAGAGACTACTTGATTTCTCACGTCGCAACTTTTCCTCTGCATTTGTTTTCTTCGCAGGGAACCCGTATTGGTTCGGTCACTGACTTTCGCAAATTGCAGCTCGCTCAACCCAAGAAGCCGGTCTATCGGCGTAAGTTTCGGGCACATGCGAACAAGCTCGCCGAGAAACTGCTCACTACGAGTCCGCAGCTTCTGGATTTTTTGAAATCGGATTCACTGCTAGATGAACTCCGCCAGGAGTGGCCGGGCGAGTTTGAGGTGGCTTTAGAAAAAGGCATTGGCTTCAAATTGCCGAAGTTGGCGGGGTACTCAGGTATCGTCGAGGGAATGGTCTACAAA
>JALHPX010000149.1 GCA_022842225.1 bacterium | reverse complement strand
CCTGGCTTATCAACCGGATGGTTTCTTAAACACCCACTCGGGCGTGTGGATTAACTTGAATGAGCAAGTGGCATTGCACTTGGGTCTTGTCGCAGCCTTGACGGTTACGACTTGGTCGAAAGAAGACGATAAAGTTTTCCAACGCTACGCTCCTGCTTCCACGATGGACGTCAACCGAAACAAGGGCGCGGAAACGGTTGGTCAAAGTTTGGCTAGCTTGGTGCGCAACGGACTGGATTGGAGAAACAGCAACCCTGCCGAAATTTTCGGTAAGCGGTCTTGGAGACAGTGCGTGCAGTTGTTCCAGGGGTTCTTCTTGATCGGCACTGGCATTCGATTGCTGGAAGGTCTGTTGGAAGGAACGCTTTCGGTGGCGCCGGGAGGCGTATCGGACTTGGCGAAGGCTCTGTACGGCGGCAGCTTGGAGAATATGCAAAGCTCCTTAGCAGCTATGGCGGATCCCGCTACTCTCACCGCGTGGGGAACTGCTTGGAAAGATGCCATGTTGAAAGCTATCGACGGGCAGATCTACTTCTTGTTCTTAGCGCCTTTCGCTTACCGTTACTGGTGGGCTGAGGATCAGGCGATTGTCGAGGGGATGGAACGCGAGGTCGCCCAATTGGGTGGCGAGTTCCAGACACAGTTCTCTGTGTTCTCTCAGGCTTTGGGTCGTAAAGACTTAGATGCCGCAGAAGAAGCGGGTAATAAACTGCTTGATATGTATCAGGCAGAACACCGCTCTATCCCGGACGATGTGCTCTTAGCCGTTCGTCGCAAGCAGGGCGAAGATCGCGAAACTTGGATGCAGCGTCTGATGCAGACAGCGGTGAAAGAATCCGCCGTTGCAGAACAGATCAACCCCAAAGTGAATAAGGGGCGTTTCTTAGCTGTGTCTTTCATCACTACCCTGCTTGCAGGTTACTTGATGCAAGGCTCGCTTAATGGTCGTCAGATCTTGGGCGATGGTTCGGCGCCATTTGGTATCGATCTCACTCACTGGAATTTGTTCTTCGGAACAACTCCCGGAGATGGTGCACACGCGATCATCCTCAAATCGCTCGTGATGATTAATGCAATCTGGCTCGCTGGCCTGAGTTACAAAGCGGCTTGGGATGGTGGCAAAATCGCTGTCAGCAAAGTGGCGAAGCTGTTCACCGGATCGAGCAATATTCCACCTGACACTGAGTTCTCAATCGATCCAGTTGCGCAGCAGGAGCAAGAGATTGCCACAGAAGTGGCAGCAGCCGTGACAGCTCCTGTACCAGCAGTTCCTGCGGCTGGCGCTAGCTTGGAAGCAGATACGGCGCTCTGGGAGCGGTTCCAGGGTTCAATCAAATCGATTGGAGCCTTCTTTGGAATTGGCCGGAGCCAGGAAGCGCGCGCCTTGCAAGAAGCGCAGGTTAGACGAGCCGTCTCGGAAGTTTGCTCTGAGCTAATCGCTGCGGAGGCGAAGGTAAAACCTCGCACCACCGCAAGCGCTGATCAGTCCGAACTCGTCGGAGCTTCTAACAATTAGTTATAAGGGGTCTCACCGCACTGTTGCCTGAACGGGCAGCAGTGCCGGTGCAACTTCCTCAGTTGCGGGCTGTTCTGTCGCTACATTCTGCGGCCTATCGATAATCGATAATTCTGTGGTGCAATTGGCTTCGTCACCGTTCTTTGCGATCAAGCGCAGCTGCACTAGTTGTTTATCCGAGTGATACGGAAGTTTTGTCGGATCGAGTGCGATGCCGAAATAGCCTTGTTCGTCCTTTGACTCACCGGCTTGGGCGAGAGAAATCTGATTATCACCGTCCGACCACTTGCGGAAAGGCACTCGCCAATAAAACGGCCCTTTGCCACCGACGATCCCCACTTTCAAACGAAGCATGCCTTCTTCTAAAGCGATCGGTAATTTCTCCGGACCAACTTGGCAGCGAAAGCCTTTGGCGTTTTTGGGGAAGACGGTGATCTGACGCTGGGCCGCATTCACGGTCAGACTCAGAAGTAGAATCGATGCTGAAAAGATGGTTAGAACGGCTCGCATTTGAGGAATAGAGATACAAGTCCCGTGCCGCCCGGCCAATTATGAAGTCCCTATAAATACAGGTAGTTAAGCAGCCTATGGCTGGCTTAAACCAGGTCGAATACGCCTACCGAATTCGCCCCTGTCTACACCTCGGTCAGTTCTTTGCCAGTCGCGCTTGCCGGGCGAATCTTCGCTGGCTAGGGTCAAAAAAACCGAACTAGACTTACAAGGGGTTCAAACATGGGTGCAATTCGCGGATTCTTTTTCGTAACAGCTTTATTCTTAGCAAGCAGCGTGGCCAAAGCGGCTCCGTGCGACAAACTTCCTGCTTGGCTCGGCGTCAGCGAAGTTACTTTTCGGGTGGTGGAAGCTACTGATACCCACGATGTGAAAGTAACGCTGCCCAAGATCGCAGATCTGAAGTGCACTGCTCTCCCCTTCGAGTACGGCACGGACTACACCTTTGAATTACCGAAGTCCTCTCCAGTGAAGATGGAATACTTCAAAAAGGGCTCTACTACTGCAAGTCGTAAAGTGGAGATGGGCGAGTCGCTAACGGCTCACTCGGTGCTGGTGGCTTCCGACCGGAAGAAGACGCCGCACTATTTTGAAATTCACGACGAAGAGCTAGAAGTGGATTACCAAATTTATCTGACGCCCGACAAAGGCCCGTCGCATGCGAAGCGTTCGGACAAAAAGAACAGCTTAAAAATCGTCAGCTACAAATAGAAAAGAAACCGCATCAACAATAGGTGTCCAACAATAGGTGTCAGTCTCCTTGGGGGCCCCGAAGGTAGCGGTCATAACGCTGCTGCACGGGGACACCCGGCTCCTTTTCGGCAGAAAAGTAGATTAGCGACTTTTTAGCTACGCGCTGATGCGGTTGCGGCCAGAGTCTTTGGCGCGATAGAGCGCGTGATCTGCTTCGCGCACTAGGTCTCGTGCATCAGGGGCTGCCGCTGGATCGCTGGTTGCATAGCCAAAGCTGCAGGTGCGTTTGAGTTTGTTTTTACCGTCGTCAAAAGTGTGCGCTTCGATGACCGCGCGCAAACGCTCGGTAAAGACCACGGCCCCTTCGGCGTTGGTCTCTGGAAGAACAATTAAGAACTCGTCGCCGCCGTACCGAGCTGCAAAGTCCATATCCCGCATGTTGCGTTTAATCAGACGGCCTAATTCTTTGATCACGAAGCTGCCGAATAGGTGATCGTGGAGGTCGTTCACTTCTTTGAAGTGGTCGATGTCCATCATCACGCAGCTCACATGACGGCCATAGCGCTTGGCACGCTTTAATTCGTTTTCAATGCGCTCGTACATGGTGCGCATATTGAACAAACCCGTAATGTCGTCGGTGATAGCTAGGGCTTGGAGCTTCTCGTTCGCAATCATCAATTGATCGGTTAGGTCTTTGAGACGGAAGCGTACTTTTACGCGCGAACGCAATTCGTCGAGCTTTGCGGGCTTGCGAATGAAATCATCTGCTCCGGCTTCCAGGCACTGAGCAACCAAACCGGAATCGGTGTTGCCCGATACAAACACGACAGCGACGTAGTTTTTGCGGGCGCGCAGCAGCTTTAATGTATCGAGCCCCGTCATTTTCCCCATGTTGTAGTCCATGAGAACTAATTCAGGATCGTACTCTTCGATTTGTTGAATCGCGAGTTCGCCCGACGATGCCGTTTGGATGATGTAGCCATCCATTTTCAAGGCATCGGACAAGATTTTAATATTGATAGCGTCGTCATCGACGACCAAAACTCGACGCGGCAGACCCGTCTCCAAGGACATTTGGAGCCCCCTTTTCTATTAGTCTACTGTATCTTGGTCGTTACTGCAGAAGCACAGTGCTGCCCGGGGTTTGCGGCAGTTCTGGCATCTGTTGCTTCGGCATTTTGCCCGTGAGCGACGTTAAGAAAGCGACGATGTCGTCTACATCTTCTTTCTTTAAGTCAATATTGAGCTGGGTTTTAGCCATGACTAGGACAGCTTCGTCCAACGTCGCAACTGCCCCATTGTGGAAATAAGGCGCGGTGATGGCCACGTTTCTCCATGTCGGCACACGCCACATGCCCTTATCCTCAGCCTTGCCCGTTGCCTTCATGCGACCTGGGTCTGCGGAAAAATCGTATTTCTTAGCGTACTCGTTATCCGCAAAAGTGGGGAACCGCTGATAAAAGCCCGTTCCTTCTGGCAGCTGGGGACCCGCGTAATTCGGTCCGTTGTGACAAGTCGCGCAACCAATCGCCACGACCTTTTCTGCGCCGCGCTTAGCAGCCGCGTTGATGGCGTTCTTCTTTCCCTTTAAAAACTGATCGTAAGGCGCGTCGGGAGTGAGCAAAGTGCGCTCGTAACTGGCGATGGCTTTGGCGACGTTATCAATCACCACCGGCTCTTTTTGACCGGGGAAGTTCTTCTTAAATTCTTCGACGTAGCCAGGAATCATACGGATGCGGCTGACCACCAAGTCGTGATCCTTCATCGCCATTTCTATCGGATTGGTGAGCGGCCCCTTGGCCTGCGCTTCCAAAGAAGGCTCGCGGCCGTCCCAAAATTGGACTGTTAAGAAGGCCGAGTTCCACACAGTGGGAGAATTGCGATCGCCATTCTTGCCACCGACACCGGCGGAGAACTTGCGGTTATCAGTGCCGCTGCTCATGACGTTGTGGCAGGAGTTGCAGGACACGGTGCCGTCCAATGACAGGCGCGAATCAAAAAAGAGTTTTTTACCCAATTCGACTTTACCGGAAGTCATCGGGTTGTCTTTTGGTACCGGCGGTTTTGCGGGCAAGGGAACAAAGAGCTCCGCGTTGGCCACATAGCTAAAAAGAAGAAGAAAAGATAAAATGCCCTTGAAACCCATTTAGTTACCTCGAGTAAAAAGAAAAAGTATGCAGGGATGAAGAGCTCTTTGCAAATCGTAGTGGCGGTATTTTTCCTGCACTCGCTGCTTTGTAGCGCCGCGAACGCCGAACATTTGCAGACAGGGCAAAAAGCCAAGACTGGACACGCTGCCGCTGGCACTGCTGCAGCCATCCCACCCGCCATCCAACTTCCGTGCAAGATGAGTGACTTCAAAAGTGATCTGAACGTGTTCGTGGACCCAGAGATCCACGATTGCGATGCGTGCACGAAAAAACGACAGCAACATTTGGATGAAGCAAAACTCAAGCAAGCTTACTACGGCCTCGAGGGCGATGGCACGGAGCCGCAGTCATCGTACATCGCCGAGTTAAATGAACCCGTTGTAGGGGCCGCCCCACTGTTATTTTTTTCCATGATCACTTTGGATTCGCATTTACAGTCGGCATTGGAGCCCGAACTCTTGCATCCGGATGTTGATCAAATCGCATTTACTTTGGGGCAGTACCAGTTCCTACAAGAGTTTGTCCCTGCCGCTTTGAAAAAAGCCACCGCACAATCTAAACAGTCCAAGGCGGCAAAAGCGCTCGCCAAAACACTTACCGACCTCGCTGATCCAAAACTCTCGGATGAGAAAAAAAACCAGGTCTGGGAAAAGGGAAAATTCCTAGCCTACGGCAATGCGAAATTCATGCGCACTTTCCTACACTCTCTTGCGCAGGAATACCTTGGGTACTTGGAGCGCCCGCCTAACAAACAAAAGTATTCGCCTCCGCCCACTGCTACCTTTAGAAAGTTTCTCGATGCAAGCACTGACCCTGATATTCAAACCGAGACTTACAATCGTTGGGTGATTAGTTGGCGGGATCAGCGCATGGCTCAGATTGCGCTGAAGCTGATTTGCGACGCCAAAGATGGCAAAGATGTCCATCTGGCTCCGGGCATGGACCATGGCCCTGGAATGTGGGCCTTGCTCTCTGCCGCGCTCAAGGCAGCGGGGGTCGAGAAATTCGTGAAACTGAAACTCTTACAGACGGTGACGGGGTGCCCGACCTATCTATCTGGGTTGCTCGGCCACGATCCAGCCGCGGAGAAATACAGGGCCTTCCTCCATTCCGTAAACGGGCCACGTTGAGGGCGCCCCGGGGACATTCTGGCCCCAGGCGCATGACACCCTGTATATTTTCCGCAAAGTCGCGGGGGTGGCGTGCGTAAATAGGCGAAATCTTTCTGGCAAACCTCTTGCAAAAGGCTAACTATCAGAACGGCTAGGCGTATCCGAGGCCAGAAGATTTAGCTTTACGGCGCGCCGCATAAATTTTATTTTCAAAAACGGTTCGGGGGAAATTCTGTGCTCAAACGTCTCACACTCTATAGCTTAGCGCTTAGTCTGGTTTTTAGTTTTGCCGGCTGTACGCAAAAATCGAATTCAAACCGCCAGGCAATCCATATCGGTAATGGCGGCGAACCCAAAGATCTCGATCCGCACATTACGACCGGCGTCCCAGAACACCACATTATTCAAAACCTTTTCGAACCACTTGTTAGCAAAGACCCCAGGACTTTAGAACCCGTTCCAGCCGTTGCCACAAAATGGGAAGTCTCAAAAGACGGTAAGAAATATGTTTTCCATCTTCGCAAAGAAGCTCGCTGGTCGAACGGCGATGCCGTAACCGCACAAGACTTTGTCTATTCGTGGACCCGGCTTCTGAAGCCTGAAACTGCTGCCGAGTATGCATATCAAGGCCACTACATTATTGGCGGCAAAGAATTTAATTCCGGCAAATTGAAAGATGCTTCGAAGCTCGGAATCAAAGCGATCGACGAACACACATTGGAAGTGAACCTCGTAAATCCGACTCCATTTTTCCTAAGCTTGCTCTATCACCACTCTCTCTACCCCGTGCACAAAGCGACGGTTGAGAAATTCGGTGCAAAGTGGACTCGGCCAGAGAACATGGTTTCTAATGGCGCATTCAAGTTAGCAAAATGGGAAATGAACAAAGTCATTACCTTGATTCCCAACCCACATTATTGGGACCGCCAATCCGTGAAATTGGAAGAGGCGAATTTCTATCCCGTCGACAATCTAGATACGGAAGAAAAAATGTTCCGCTCCAATACCTTGCAAGTGACGAACGAAGTACCGCTCGAGAAACTGCCTCATTGGCGAGGCGATAAAACGGGCGTGTTTCAAAACTATGCTTATCTTGGCTCTTACTTCTACTGGTTCAACGTGAAGAAGGCGCCAATGGACAATAAGAACGTGCGCAAGGCGCTGTCGCTAGCGATTGATCGCGAGAGACTTGTGACCTATGTGACCAAGGGCAATCAATTGCCTGGCACGATGTATGTGCCTCCCGGTACCGCTGGTTACAATCCGATTCCGCGCCTGCCCAAAGATCTCAGTCGCTTGGCAGAAGCAAAACAACTACTCAAGCAAGCTGGCTACGGCGAAGGCTTGAAGAAACTGCCGAAGATCGAATTGCTCTACAACACTCACGAAGGCCACAAGAAAATCGCTCAGGCTATTCAAGAGATGTGGAAGAACAATCTCGGTATCGACGTAGAACTCGTAAACCAGGAATGGAAGGTTTATCTCGATTCTATGCACACCGGTAATTTCCAGGTGGGTCGTATGGGATGGATTGGCGATTACAATGATC
>JALHPX010000148.1 GCA_022842225.1 bacterium | reverse complement strand
GAGCGATCTAGTTTTTTTTCGCCCTGTTCTAGTCGGGCTGAGTCGAGCATTGTCTCTATCATTCTCTCCATTAGCTTCAGTTCTCGTGAAACTCGGGACGAGGCTTTTTCATCGTTCAGAATTTCGAGTGCTATTTGAGCTCTGCCTACCGGAGAGCGGAGTTCATGGCTCACGTCTAGGAGCAATTGTTGTTTTGCCAGAAACATATCTCGGATGCGAACCGTCATGGAGTTAAACGCATTTGCAAGAAGCGCGAATTCGTCGTTGGATTCAATTGGCACTCTATGCTCAAAGTTTCCTCCCGAAAGAGCTGCCACGCCGCGCGACAGCGCTTGAATCGGGCGAAGTATTTTCACAATCACCATGAAGCTTAGGATCAAAACGAGCGTCAACAGGACTAGGATTGCAGCCAGCACCATCAGATTGGGTTCTAGGATCGGTCCAGGGGTAGCCCCAATGAATATCTTTGCTGGAGCGCCTTCGATTTCTTTGTCGAGGACAAAATAAATTCCATTCAGTCCATTGGAAGAAGTGCGAGTAAACGGCACGGGAGGTTCGATATGGGAGGAGGGAAGGGACGATAAATCTGGAATAAGCGGATTATTAGTCCAATTCCAGTTTTGACTCTCCACTTTTACCGAGATGCCCAAATCTTTTACAAGGGCTTGAGCTTTCTTGCGTTGCTCGGGAGATACAAACTGATCCGCGACGGAGTGGGCATACAACCTGGCATTCTTCACAACATTATCGCCAATTCTCGGTCGGGCACCCAGAACGAATGCTACTACGGCCAAGAAATTCAGAACAATGCCGGTGACAAAAACGACAAAGAACAGCTTGGCGAAAATCGATAACGAGAAACTTGTTTTTCGAATGGGGAGCATCATTCCTCGCCCCCGGCCTTGCCGACGAAAACATAGCCAGCCCCCCAGATTGTCTTGATGTAGCGAGGGCGCTTCGAATTATCGCCAAGCTTGGTTCGGATGCGGCTGATGAGCACATCGATAGTGCGGTTGAATGCCTGCCAATCCACCCCTTTCACCTCGTCCATGATCTGTTCACGACTAAATACTTTTCCGGGGTGTTGTGCCAGTAGCGCCAAGACATCAAACTCGGCTGTCGTCAGATCGACTAACTGCTCTTCGTTGTGAACCGATCTGCCATATAGGTCGATTTTGATTTTGTTGAATCGCAGCGGAGGAGTCTCCTCTGCAGCCATCACTAGGCGCGATTGCCGACGGAGGATGGTTTGGATCCGCGCTAGTAATTCTCTTGCGGCAAAGGGCTTACTCAAATAGTCGTCAGCACCAACTTCTAGGCCCACTATCCGATCGGTTAGCTCGCCCCGAGCGGTAAGCATGATAATGGGGACTTCGCTAAAGCGTCGAATCTCCCGGCACACTTCAAAGCCATCCTTTTCGGGCAGCATCACGTCGAGAATGACCAGGCGAGGCAACTTTTCACGCAACATTTGGATGCCGCGTTTGGGGGTGTCCGCGGACTGTACCACCCAACCGTGGCTCGACATGTATTCGCGCACAAGCTCTACGAGCTCGGCATCGTCGTCAATTATGAGGAGAGTGCCTGTTCCCAATTTACTCATTCCCTGTTCTCCTACTTATCGGAATTTCTGTTGTTTTTTTCGATTCCCAATTTTGATGCTTCGCGCTGTAGCTTGTCTGAAATTACCTCTCCGTCTTTGAGCTCAATAATGCGGTGGGTTTGGGCGGCCATCTCAACATCGTGTGTCACCATAACGATCGTGGTGCCTAGATCGCGGTTTACCTGATTGAGAATTTCAAACACTTTCTCCGAGTTGGTCGAATCCAGATTGCCAGTAGGTTCGTCGGCGAAGATGAATTTGGGATTCATGATCAGAGCGCGCGCGATCGCGACGCGTTGGTTTTGGCCGCCGGACATTTGCTTGGGTAAATTGTTCTTCTTGTCTGAAAGTTCGAACATTTCGAGAAGTTCGATTGCTTGCTTCGTTTTTTCGACGTGAATCCCCATCTTCCTGGCAGGCATCAGGACGTTCTCCAGTGCCGTAAGTTCAGGGAGCAGATAGTGAAACTGAAAGACAAAACCGACCTGCTCATTGCGAAACTGGTGAAGTGTGTTTGAATCAAAGCTGGCTGTATTCTTTTCCTTTATGATCAGCTGGCCTGACGTCGGATTATCGAGCGTCGATAGAATGTACAGCAACGTACTTTTTCCAGAGCCTGATTTTCCCGTGAGTGCCACAAACTGCTTAGCCGGTATCTCCAATGAAATATTTTTTAGTATTTCCTGCGAAGGATTTCCAAGAAGCTTCGTAATGTTTTTTGCAACCAGATTACTCATTCCGCACCTCTCCGAATGATATCGATCGGGGTCATTTGGCTGGCGGCTCTGCTCGGGATATACGCAGCTAGACAAGAAGCGCCCACGCCCAGCAAGAACGCATTGAGATAAATATCCAAGGTAAACGCGATGTTTAGTGATTCAGATCCCATGGGACCATTCATGGTTAGGCCCGTCAGAAGATTGCAGATCACGTATCCAACTAACGCTCCCAAAAAGCTGCCCAGTAAACCAAGTAAAACTCCCTGAGAGAGAAAGAGAGTTTGAATGGCGCTAGGTCCAAAACCCATACTGCGCAGAATGGCGATGTCCTTCTGCTTTTGCACGACGACCATACTGAGGATGTTGTAAATTCCGAAACCTGCCACGAGTAGGAGGATGGAAATCGTCGTGTAGCGCATAATGTCCTGGGTTCGAAAGATGGAGAGAAAACTCGCGTTCGCCTGATCCCAGCTTTCCACCTTATCCTTCGAGAAGCGCTTCTGCTCCGACGCATATGCTGCGGCCGTCATGTAGTCTTTTAGGCGTATGGAAACTTGATTTACTTTGCTATTTTGGCCGCCCAGCTTTTGCGCGGTGGCTAGGGTGGTGTAAATGGTTCCTCTTTCCCCCATTCGGTTTCCGCTGGAATAAATCCCCACTACCTTCATAGGAAAGTTGCGGCCACTTGCCGGCGTCACCATCACAAAGTCATCCACTGAAATCGCTAGATCCTCCGACAACGTTTGGCCGATTACGAGTCGGTCGATTCCTCCGTCTAGATCTAGAAAGTTGCCTTTGATCATCTTGGTTTGGATGTTGGTAATTTGAATCTGTTTCCTAGGTTCGGTGCCAATGAGAGAAACGGACTGGGAAAGCCCGCCCTTAAGAACAAGTGCAGTGGTGGAATATTGAAATCCTACCGTTACTACTCTGGGGTCGCCTTCGGTTTTCTCTAGCCAGCCCTGGGGATTACTTAAATCAACCACATTCAGACGTGGATTAGGCAGACGAATCCAATCAATTTTTTGTTTCTCGGGGAAGAGGAAGTCCACAATGGTCTTGGCGTCGACTTTCTCATCATTCCGGGTCACTTTGACATGAGCGTCGTTAGAAACGAGTTGGTCTGTAAGGTATTGCTGAAAGCCCAGAAAGAACCCAGAAATAATCACGAATGCAGCCGTGCCAAAGAAGATGCCTACGAGAGTGAAAAAGGACTGGCGCTTACGGCTGACCAGATGGCGAAGAGCTAAGTAGATCATTTGGATGCTCCCACTTTTGGCAGCGTCGAGCGGATGATCGCTAAATCGCCTTCCTTGATCTTTTCCGAACTTACTTCTGCAAAGTGCCCATCGTCTCCGCCGACGGCGACGGCGATTTCCTCTGGGCGACCTGATTGCTTAATAAGAAGCTTTCCGTCCTTGATGGCGCCCAAGGGAGCGAGAAGAACATCCTTCTTGGTTTGAGTGATGATAGCGACATCCGCCGACATGCCGGGCAGAAAACTACTATCCATGCCATCGATGTCGATAACGGTGTAAAAGAGCCCGCCGTTTGAAAAGGTTGCGCGTACTTTTCCTTCAAACTTCAAGTCTCTGTACCCGTCGAAACTGACGCGAGTAAGCTGTCCCGGCCGAACATAGCGAATCGACTTTTGGTCGAGGCTCATCTCAAGATAGAAATCTTTGGCATCCACGATCGAAAGTACGACAGCTTGAGCGAATGCCGTCTCCCCGTTGCGAAAGTTAATCGCGGTGATCATTCCGTCGATGGGTGCTTTGAACGGAGCTAAGTTATCAAACAAAAGAACAACTTCTCCTTTTTTTACCGTCTCGCCGACGGATTTTCTTATGTCGGCAATACGAGCAACGGTACCCAGCTTAAGGTCGAAAGTCCTTTCGGTCTTAAGCTGCGCGGAGCCGTATATCGCAGAAGTCATCTCTCCGCGGGTCAGCGGCAGAGTGCTCACGGCGCCTGCTTTGGCTCGGAGAAAGCCGACTGCGGCTAGTACCAGCGCCAAGGACGCCGCCGCGATAAGTACGTTTCTTTTACTGAAAGAGTTTTTTCCTACATTCTTCATGACTTCTCTCCGGATTCGAAGTGGTACTTTTGAATTTGCATAGACCGTTTCAATTGTAGGAACATCAGGTGGTCTCGTTGCTGCCGCTTCTGCAATAGTGTGGAAATTGACGACAAATAATCTGAGATACTGACGAGGCCGTATCTGTAGTCTTTCTTCAGCGCGTCCACGAGCTTTCTTTGGGTCTCTACGGCTTCATTTAGAATTTCCTGGCGCTTGAGGTCAGCGTTGTAGTTCTCGACGAGGTTATCAACCTCGGTTTGCTTGTTCTTCTCGTTTTTTGTCAGGATGGCCTCTTTTTGAATGCGTAGGACCTCAGCTTCGTGAAGAGCGGCTCGCTTTTCCGAATCAAAAGGAATGGGAATGGTGGCCGTGAACTGCAAATCCCAATCGTTTCCTTGCTGAAAAGAGGGTCGCACCAAGTACTTGTTGAACGTGACGTCGATGGAAGGTGCGAGCGCTCCCAGGGCTCCTTTCTCCGCTAGTACGGATGCATCCATGTCCGCACGAGCGGACCGAATGTCCGGGAGGGAGGCAGCTTGTGGGCTTGCCGCTATTTGTTTGAGCGTTGTCCTTGGCGTCTCAATCACCGTGAATGGAATTTCCGAGTTTGTCAGCGATCGTAGGTTGCGCCAGGTGGCTTGCAAGTCCGCTCGGGTGGTCTCGAGTTCCTCTTCGGAGCTCAGTAAGCTTGCTCTTACTGACAATAGTTCCGACATCTTGGCAGATTGGGAGCTTACTTTGCTTTCGAGGTCTTTCTCTCGCTCTCTTTCTAAAGAAAGTTTGTCGGTAATGTTCTTGATGTCAGACTGCAATCTTAAGATTTCGAACGCATAGCCAATCGCTTTCTCAAACTGAGAGAGCCTAGTGGCTCCTAAATCTTGCTTGGATTTTTCAAGCTCTTTCTTTCGCTGCAAGTGTCGATGACGGTCTTGGAATCCATTAAAAATGTTTAGCTGCATGCTGGATTTCGCCGTAAATCCGTTTTGTCCCGCGAAGAGGGCTCCCGCCCCTGAGGCGTTCTGTTCGGTGTTTTGATGAAAATAACTCACGCTGCTGGAGGGTTTGGGCCAGTACTTCGCGCGTGCGCTGTCTACTCTTGCTTCCGCCTGTCCGATTTGAGATCGCGAGATTTCCAAGTCAGGGTTGTTGTTTAGGACAAGTTCAATCAAGGTCTCGACTGACACCGACTTTGGGTCTTGGGAAAAAGCAGACGACGACCAGAACAACGCGATCGCGATGTTGGCGCATGCAGCGATTGCTTTGTGGCGGGGTATTTTAAATGTTCTGGTCATCGTCTTCTCCTTTACTCCGAGTTTGCTAGTGGTTTGGAGGAGCTGGCATTTCGTCTAAAGCCGCTTTGCAGGGCGCGCTTAACTTTGCACCCTCTTCCATGCTGCTCTTTTTGAGTTTGATCAAAGCGCGTGGACCAGACTCATCGCCCAGTTCCACTTTGCATGCCGCTTCGGCTGCGCGCACTTTCTTGATGACTTCCGGCGACGGAAATCCAAACGCTTGTGTAGATAGAAGCAGCAGGATGAACGCCCTGTAGCCACTCCAGATGTTTGTACGCTTTAACAAGAGCACCTTCCTTCTTATGTCTCTGTGTATATGGTACCGAGCGGAGACCCGTAGTTCCTCTCTACGGAATTAAAGTTTGTTTATTTGTGTGAATGAATTGTGAAGGAACGGCCTGGGTTCTTGTTAGCGCTGTACAAAAATTAGACAGGGGTTTTCGTTCACTCCCACGAGTCGGCCTGGCATTCGCGCTGAAATGTTAAGGGGTATTGCGGTTGCAGAATCTGCGGGCATGGTTTCATTGCTATACGCAGTTCCGTGGGTTGCTTTGTTCGGTTTGCTAGCTTGCTGTACATCGGTGAGTGCGGCCGAGTCTCGTGTGCGGAATTCAAAGTCTACAAGTGTGGCTGCTTTGAAAGTGAGAGAACTGCGGTTCACAAGGTCGCTAGCTAGGGCTCGCAGTAGCGGTGAGCGTTTACAGTTTGCCTATCCAATGCCGATGTCGCGCCCCTCGCTGGCGCCCAGATTCTTTTTTCAGGCTTCCGTGGGTGTGAATGTTTCCTTGGCTAGTAGGGATTTCTCTACGGGCCCGAGTGGGGGCATTCCAAACATGCAGGGTGCAAAGCCCCCGATGCAAGGAATGCCGTCTGGGGGAATGCCACCGGGCGGAGTGCCTCCTGGCGGTTTTCCTCCTGGAGCAAAACCTCCGGCTGGCTATCCAGGGGCGGGTGTGACCAGTAGCCAGCGTCAGCTGCGGTCCGGGCAACGGGGATTTAGCGAAGTGCAGGAGGTGGAATCCTATTCGGAAATGACTCCCGATTTTTCCGCCGGGATGGACGCAATGGGTGGAATGGGTGGAATGGGCGGAATGGGCGGAATGGGCGGAATGGGCGGAATGGGCGGAATGGGCGGAATGGGCGGAATGGGCGGAATGGGCGGAATGGGTGGAATGGGTGGAATGGGTGGAATGGGTGGAATGGGTGGAATGGGTGGAATGGGTGGAATGGGCGCGGGCGGGATCAATCCTGGTGGAACTTCTCTGCAGGCATCTGTGACGGGTGGCGTACAGTTTGGACCGGGCGCAAATCTTTTTCTCATGGCTAACCGCAGTCAGCCCTTGAGCAAATCTTCCCCGGTTCCAGCGGGCGCTAATCCCAGTGCTGCTACTGGGATGCAGCCACCGTCCACTGCATCTGCTCCGTCAGGAGCGCCGGATATCTCTGCTCTAAGCTCTGGAAACACCAGCATTGGGGCCGGAGTTTCGTTTAGTCCAATGCGACAGGTTCAAGCGAGTGTCTCCATTTCTCATTCGATCTTGGACTCGGCGTCCCCAACGCTGTCTGGTCAGGGGCCGGCCGGGCAACCTTCGGGTTCTGCAAACCCACTTGGTTCCTTTGGGGCGTTGCAACCTACGACCAGCTTGAATGGGTCACTGGGATTTTCGCTATTTGGTCCTTTGAATTTGATGATTCAGGGCAGTCACGGATTTGACCAGGGAGTACAAGACCCAATGGCGGGACTCAGTTTGAACATGCCGTTGTTTGATCCGTCTCCCGGTGACCTGTGGATGTTGATGGTGAGCGGCAATGCGAGTGCGCCACTTTCAGAACAGAGCCAG
>JALHPX010000147.1 GCA_022842225.1 bacterium | reverse complement strand
CGGCGGGGATGAGCGATCCCGGCCAGGGCCTGCGGCTGGAGATGGAAAAAGACGCTTGGGTTTCCGAGTTGGCGCTTAAGGGCGCCGCAATCGGACTGCGAGTGCCCGCGTTGATGTCTCAGATTCGCCATGGTGTCGACGATAACGCGGCAGATGCGGAATATTTCCCGGAAGGCAAAACGGACGCCGATCTCCAGCAGGTGGATCTGCGCAAGATGAATAGCTGGCGCATGACCTTAGCGGATGTGCCGACGCCGGAACTCGTCGAAGTGCAGTTAGTTAATTCGATCGCGCCTTTTATTCTGTGCTCGAAATTAAAGCCGCTGATGCTGCGCCACAAGACGGGCGACAAACACATTGTGAATGTGTCGGCGATGGAAGGTAAGTTCACGCGCTTCACCAAGACCGACAAACACCCTCACACCAATATGGCCAAGGCAGCACTCAATATGATGACGCTGACTTCGGCGCCCGATTACGCCAAGGACGGAATCTTTATGAATGCCGTCGATACAGGCTGGGTAACGGACGAAGATCCGGCGCAACTCTCGCAACGCAAACAAGAAGAGCACGATTTTCAGCCGCCACTGGATATCGTCGATGGTGCCGCGCGCGTTTGCGATCCGTTTTTCTCAGGCTTGCTGACGGGAAATCATCTGTGGGGCAAATTTCTAAAGGATTACGCCCCTACTACCTGGTAGCGCCTTCCGCCAGTTCACGATCCACTTGGCGAGCCAATTCCGTGTCTCCCAAGACATCTACGGCTGTTACCACCAATCCGTTTGAATTCCTTGGTAAGCTCGGAAGATAGCGAAGCATCGTTTCCTGTAAAGTCGCAAAGCGCTGCGCCGGAGTGCTCTGTCGCTCTTCGGCAACGCCGGGGAGAATGGCTTGCAATATCCCTCTGTCCACGCCGACATCGATGTGAAAGGCAGACACACTTTGCCCCATAGGCGCATTAACGTCTTTGCGAACGACTAAGTAGGTATTCTGAATTCCTGGGTCATCGTGGCTGCATTGAATTTTCAGGAGATCCACCAAAGCCGCTTTTTGCGCCGCCGGCGGTAGACGCCGAAGCACAAGGCTTACATCCAGTAAAGAACCGGCGGCTACTATGTCTGGTCCGTGGGCGAGATTTTTAGTCACCACTCGCAACACGAAACGCTTCTTGGGGTTTTTGGGATCGGGTTTCACGTCCCAGGCTACAACTTCGGGACCCTTTCCGTTCTTGCCCAGCTCCATCATCTGATCTCGGACCCGCAGCGTGCTTTGCAGATCCTCTAGATCGCCCTTATCAAATGCATAATCTTTGGCCACGTACGGCCAGCTGCCAGCCGGAATTTCTTTCGGGTCGAGTTTTATGGGGAGCAGGGCCGGGTCACCTGCCTTTCCCGGCTCAAAAGCGTAATAGGTTTTTCCGGTGATTCCTTCCAGAGTGATCGGAATCGATCCTAAGAAGGTGTCTCTATGAGCCGCGCGAATATCGCCCACCCCCTCTGCTCTAAAGGGCTGCGCCTGAATGGGCGCAAGGAGCGCGTCGAATTTCTTTTGCTCAGAGCTTTGAAAGGGTTTTGCTATGCTCCGCATCCAACCCCTACAGGTTTCCCAAAGGCCGCCATAAGCGTTGCTCGCATTCAACACTAGGCTCATACAGGAAGCGGCAAAAATGAGTTTCCACATCCGTAACTTCAAACTAATGCTCCCTTTCCCTTTAGCAGCTCTGTTGGGTAAACTAGCTTTCCCAGGAGAGCCGCGATGCGTTCATTTATTTATCTTCCGATCCTAACAGCATTTATCTTTTTTATGGGTTGTTCTCACACCACGATTTTTGAAAAAGACGACGGGAGTTTTTCGTTGGTCACCAATGCCGCGACCGAGTCGCACGCTGTTTCCGCTGCGAACGACGAAGCGCGCGAGCATTGCGAGAAATTGGGCAAGCGCATGGTGGTAGTAAACCAAAGCAGCTCGTACCACGGTGCGGACAAAACGGCGAAGGCCGTCATTGGAGTTGTCAGCATGATCGGCAACAAAAACGGCGCCTACCACGACGGCAGCACCACCGATGATTACAAAGTCGATATGAGCTTCAAGTGCAAGTAGCGCTAGATATCTAAATCATTTAACAAGCGCTCTGCCTGGAGCAGAGAAGTGACCGCGTGTTGCACGAACGCGGAATCCGGTAAGCCGGCCCTGGCGCAGAATCCAGCATCCGGCCGTGTGATCCAAGACGCAGGGCTCGCCAGAGAACGAAGCAATTCAAATTCAGAAACGCTTAGGCCAGCAGGTTGCGGAGCCTTCTTGAGATACATCTCTCGCAAATCCTCCTCAGTAATGGGCCTGGAGAATTTGCCGCTGGAGTTCAGGCGCCCAACGACAGTGCGAAATCGGTCGCTTGCTTCGGCATACTCCGCCAAACCCTCTCCCACCGAGTCAGGCGGCACCTGGCGCCAAGTCGGGAAAGCCGTTTTCACTTCGCCATGGATAATGCCGACTGCCATGCGTACACCGTTGTGCGTTCCCACTACATAGAACATTTTATTGGTGCCGATTTTCTTGCTGTCGAGGATAGCGCTTTTGGGATCCTTCAGAATGTTGGTGATCGCTGTGCTGACATCTTGCTCCGTCCAGGATTTTGGAAAGAGGGTCTTTCCTCCGAGAGGCACCAAGCCGTTTTCCGCGGCGACCTTAGATTGATCCCATGCTTGTCCGCGGTAAGAGCCGCGAGGCAGTCGCGCCTGCACCACGCCGTTATGTGCGGCACTTAGCCCGACGTACTCGTCGCGCAGGATCATAAATGGAATAAGATTTCTGCCATTGATCTCAAATCCCATGCTGCGCCAGTTCGCCGCACTGGCTTGCACGCCATTGTATTGCGGGGGCATAGCGGCCAATCGCTTCTGGCCAATTTGATCGGCAAAGTGCACATACTCAGGACCAAAAAATTTAACATCTTCTAGATCCTGCTGGTGCGCTTGCAATGCCCACTCGGGCGGGCCTGGCGGAATCGGTTCGTCCAGGGCTTTCTGATAATCAACCGCCAGGCGATCCAGTACTTCTATTCCGCCGTCCACTTGGGTGCCATGGTGGCGCGCTCTTTGATTGAGAAAATCCTGGAACGCCCCAATGGAGTGCATGCCAAACGCAATCACCGGGCGATTCGCGTCCGCGACGTTAATGCGAACCGCCCCGCGCCAAACATGATCCAGTGCTTCTGTCGGATGGTTTGCAAAAGCACCAGCAGCTTTGAGGGCGTCCCCTTCATACGGACTTCCGCGGAGGAGGGTAGAAGTCAGGTCGTCAAAAGTCTGAGACCTTGCAGAAATTACTTCAATCAGCCGATCTAGTTTTTTGGAATCTCCTGCGCGAGAAAGAATTCCGATCCGACTAATCGCGCCGATGCGTTGGCCTTCACCTAACTTTAGAAACTCTGTCGCAAACGTGAGCTGTTGCTCTGGCGTCAGGGCATCGAAGCGCTGGAAGAAGACCGGGATCTCTCCTTGCGCGCGGAGTTCACTTACGAACTTGTAAGCATCGGCGTAGTCGCGGGCGCGGTTTTTGAAATCTGGGCTGTGGCGCAGAGTTTTGATCAGTGCGCGCAGACTTAAGTGACAGCCATTCCCGTAGGCGTGCGTAGTCCAGCCGAATACACCGGCAACAGCGAGCAGGATCAAAAATAAGCCTTTTGTCGTTTTTATTCGCACTTTGTACGCACTCTTCGCCGTTTAAACCCGCCTACGCGGACGGGCCCTAAAGAGATAGCAACGCGGGTGCCACCCTCGACTGTCGCCCTCGTGCTATGCGGCAGGTCGTCTTGACGATCCAAGGGACCGTCATCCATCCTCATTTATCCCCAGCAAGCATTGCTTCCGACAAGGAGACCTTTATGCGTTTAAATCTCTTCTCAGTGGTTTTTGCTGTTAGCGTATCTCTTTTTTTATCGACGAGCGCCGCTGCCGCCCGCCCGCCGACCGGTTTTGACGAGCCTGGAGTGATTGACCAGCTAATGAAGGGGAAGGTTCTACAAAAAGATCTCGTCAGCACTCTTCGCGAAATCAAAGTGCAGTACCGATCTTTTTTTAAGGGCATCTCGGTAGACGAGTACATCGCCAAGGTGATCGACCACGACAACTATTTCAAATACCTCTCGGATGTAAAATCCTCCAAACGGATTAAGGAAGTCGTTGCCGGCAAGCGCTACGAATATGAGCTAGAGATGGACGTCCGGACGCCGCTCGGCAATATGACGTTGGAGCCGGTATTTGATCAGCTAATCAATAAGGGCGCCGCCGCCACGGACGAGACCACCCTCACCGACACGGTGACCAACTACACCAGCGATATAAAAGGTGCGGGCTACGATACGCGCATCGTGCCATACGAAGACGGTTTGCTTATCGCGCATACCAATTACCTCACTCTCAAGTCGGCTACGCTCTTTGGCTCCGCGAAGAAAGATTTTCGCGATGGCGGCGCCACCAAGATTGAAGAGTTACGCACCGAGTTAAAGGCGAAACCCTAGTCCACGCACCCATACAACTCGTGACAGACGCTTTTGGTCTGATGTAGTTTCTTAATTACAGTGCGCTGGAAAAAGAGATTAAAGAAGGTTGGTATTATTGGAGTCGCAAGCGGCGTCTTCACGGGTTACTTTCCCGTTGCCTCGGGTACAGTCGGCACGCTCTTAGGTGTTGCCATTGTATGGTTATGGCAAGGGTTGCCCATCTCGCTTCAGGTAGTGATGTGCTTAGCACTCGGTGCCGTTGGCGTTTGGGCAAGCGAGCAAGCCGGTACCATTTTTCGTAACGCCGATTCATCTCGGATCACGATCGACGAAATCGTTGGTTTCATGGTCACGATGATTGGAGTTCCGGTCACGATGTATTGGATCGTGTGGGGATTTCTCTTATTTCGGTTTTTCGACATCATCAAATTTCCTCCCGCAAATTTATTCGATGAGCGGATGAAGAACGGGTGGGGCGTGATGCTGGACGATGTGACAGCGGGTATCTATAGCAATATCTTGCTGCACTTAATGATCCGAGCATCATTTTAACTTTTTGTAGGAACACAGTTTAGAGGAGCACAAATGGAACGCAGTAATAACGATATGCCAACAAGCGCTGGAGAACGGTCTAAAGCCGTCAGCATGGCTCTTTTGTCGATTGAAAAACAATTCGGCAAAGGGTCCATCATGAAGTTAGGCGACGGCAGCAAGCTGTCGATGGACTTGGGAGTGATTTCCACCGGCTCTCTCTCGCTCGATTTAGCGATGGGAATTGGTGGATTGCCCCGTGGTCGGATAACCGAAATCTACGGACCCGAATCTTCCGGTAAAACCACCATCGCTCTGTACACTGTCGCGCAAGCACAGAAAGCGGGCGGGGTCGCAGCGTTCATCGATGCGGAACACGCACTCGATGTTACGTACGCAAGAAAGCTCGGCGTAAACACCGATGATCTTTTAATTTCGCAACCCGATACCGGCGAGCAAGCATTAGAAATTGCCGAAATCTTGGTTCGTAGCGGTGGCATCGATGTCATCGTCATCGACTCCGTTGCGGCTCTGGTTCCGCGGGCGGAATTAGAAGGCGAGATGGGCGATTCGCACATGGGCTTACAAGCCCGCTTGATGTCTCAAGCGCTTCGCAAATTAACGGGCTGCGTTAGCAAATCCAAAACCGCTCTGATTTTTATCAACCAGTTGCGCATGAAAATCGGCGTGATGTTCGGCAACCCCGAGACCACGACGGGCGGCAATGCGCTGAAGTTTTACGCGTCTGCTCGCTTAGATATTCGACGCGTCTCGGCATTGAAGAATGGCGAAGATGTCGTCGGTAGTCGCACCCGCGTCAAAGTCGTCAAAAATAAGATGGCGCCTCCGTTCAAACAGGTTGAATTCGATATCATTTTTGGCGAAGGCATCTCGATGGAAGGCGACCTGATTGACCTTGGTTTAGCGCAGGGTGTCGTCGATAAAAGTGGGTCGTGGTTGTCATTCGGCGGCGAGAAGCTTGGCCAGGGCCGCGATAATACAAGACTTTTCCTCAAGGAACATCCTGAGATCGTCGATAAGATCCGAAAGAAGATTCAGGAAAAAGTCGCTGCTACAGCAGCGGCAGCAGCGGGTGGAAACGCAGCACCGTTAGCGGTGGGCCCCGGACCAAGCGCTGATTCCGAAGACGAGGAAGATGAGCCCGGAACAAAAACAAACCGCCCTTCAGGAGTTCGAGTTCATCCTAAAAAGGGCGACTGAGAAGCACGCATCTGACTTGCACTTGAAGTCAGGCTTGCCTCCTATTGTTCGCGTAAACGGGAATCTATTTTATTTGGGAGATGAGTCGAAGGAGAATATCACTCGACTCACTCCCGAACATTTACGCGTTTGGGTAAACGCTCTCCTTAATAATCGACAAAAAGAAGCGTACGAAGCCGGCGAAGAAATCGATCTAGGCTTCGAACTCCAATCTGGCGGCAGATTCCGTATCAATATCTGCCAGCAGCGTGGGTTGCCGCGACTGGTTTGTCGTTATATTCCCGATCGTATTTTAACTATCGATGAATTAGGTCTGCCGCCTGCGGTAAAGCAGCTCGCTCTCTCCGCCCGCGGCCTCTTGCTGGTGACAGGAGCAACGGGTAGCGGGAAATCCACTACGCTTGCAGCCATCATCGATCACATTGCCCGCACGCAATCGTGCCATATCGTGACGATTGAAGATCCTATCGAGTTTATTTTTAAAGATCGTCGCAGCGTCGTCACTCAACGCGAAATCGGTATCGACACCCGCACCTTTCCCAAAGCGCTTAAGTACGCGCTCCGCCAAGATCCCGATGTGATTCTCGTCGGAGAAATGCGTGACGAAGAGACAATCGAGATGGCGATTAATGGTGCCGAGACCGGTCACTTGGTCTTAAGTACGCTGCATACTAATGATGCTTCGGAAACGATCAACCGCGTGATTGGCAGCATGCCTTCGAAGAGCAATGCCGCCGTCCGCGCCCAACTAGCATCGACTCTTATTGGCGTTATCTCCCAGCGCTTGATTCCACGCGCGGATAAAAAAGGCCGCATCGCCGCCCACGAAATCATGGTCTGCAACGCACGCGTGCGCGATATGATTATTGATCCTGAGAGAACAATTTCGATTCGCAACGCCATCGAAGAGAGCGAAAACATCGGCATGTGTTCCTTCGACCAAAGCTTGATGCGACTCTACCGCCAAAAATTAATTTCCGAGCAAGAGGCGCTGGCAAACTGCACCAACGTGCGCGACTTCCAGATGCGCTTGCAGGGTGTTGTCTCTACGCAGCCAAGTCCAGACAATACTCCAGGAAATCAATTTGAAGTCCCCAAGGTCGACTTTGGTAACTTTGGACCTAGCATTGAAATCGAAAGTGTTGCGGTTCCCAACCGCAAAAAGAAGACCGGTTAGAGCAGTTCCTTCGCGCCCGCGTCCCCTCTGTCTACTACATAACGAGGAACCAAATATCCCGGCAGCTGCTGGCGCAGCTCGCGGTGAAGTGCGCGTCCGGTCTCAATGGGCACTTCAAAATGTATCGTGCCCTGCGCCTTAT
>JALHPX010000146.1:4703-7574 GCA_022842225.1 bacterium | reverse complement strand
GCGGTGCTGTTCATATAGGTGACCGGGACAATCGGCTGCTTGCCCTCGCTGCCCACTCCCACCGCTTCACTCAAACTCTTCCAGCTGCGCTGTACTTCCTCGATTGAGGCCATATCTGCCATCGGGCAGCCGGCCTCTGGATCCGGGTGCACAACGACTTGATCGGGACGACACAGAATCGCCGCACTCTCCGCCATAAAGCGCACGCCACAAAACACGATGTACTTGCCGCCCTTTACCTCGGCGGCTGATTTGGAAAGTCCGTAAGAATCGCCGACAAAATTCGCTAAACCCCAAATCGCCTTGCGTTGATAGAGGTGGGCCAAAATGCAGAGATCTTCTCCGCGTTCGTCGCGGATTGCCTGAATCTTCTGAACGAGAGTTTCCTCTGGCAGCGCCTCTAATTCGCGGATGCGCTCCATATCCCAAGCAAAGGCGGACCGGATGTTCTGGCCAGCTTGGTTTTGAGTTTGGACGATCATATTTCCCAATCTTCTCTCTGGTAACACCCCTGCGACCTGGGATTTGCCTTACAGGCTTGTAACACGCGGAGTGCTACCAGCGAGGCATGGCGCAATCCAATCAATGAATCACTTAATTTGGCCTTGCGATAAAACACGTCGATACCGCGAGCGAGTTCTATCAGAATTCCTTCGGCGCGACTCAAGCGAGCATCGGTTTTTATCAGCCCGACGTAATTCCACATCGTGTGCTTTAAGGTCAGCCAATCCTGGGTGAGGAAAGACGGCTCGACTTGAGCGTTCTCCGAACTCCACGGCTCGATCTCGGGAGCCTTCGTGCGCGGCTCCGTTTCCAGTAAACCGCTGATAGCGGAGCCGGCGAGCTTTCCCCACACTAACCCTTCTAATAACGACGTACTGGCCAAGCGATTTGCACCATGTACTCCCGTGCAGGCGACTTCACCCGCCGCCCAGAGATTGCGCACCGAGGTGCGGCCCTGCAAATCGGTCCACACTCCACCACACTGGTAATGCGCCCCGGGGACCACAGGAATGGGCGCTTGAGTAATATCAACGCCGTATTTGAGGCACGATTTATAGACGAATGGAAAGCGCTCGCGGATCCAATCTGCCGGTCGGTGACTGATATCGAGGTAAACGCTCTCGGAACCCGACGCCAACATCTCCAGATGAATCGCTCTTGCGACTTTGTCCCGAGGAGCCAATTCTGGGGTCGAATAGCCGGAAATATACTTGGTTAGAAAACGCTCGCCACCTTCATCGAGTAGAACAGCGCCTTCTCCGCGCAGGGCTTCGGACACCAAAAACCGCGGGCTCTTGGGCTTGAAGAAGGTGGTGGGGTGAAACTGCACATACTCCAAGTTCTCCAAGCGACACCCAGCACGATCGGCTAACGCCAGACCATCGCCTCTGGCAAACTTGCTATTGGTATTATGCAAAAACAATTGCCCCGATCCACCCGTCGCCAAAACGGTGTGGTCAGCAAAAATCGGATAAACATCGCCAGAAACTTGATCAAAGACAAAGGCTCCAAAGCAGCGCGCGGGCTCGTGAATCCGCGAACGATCGAGACCATGGTGACTCGACATCAGTAAGTTTACCGTGGTCGTGCGAGTTTGAAATTCCACGGTGCTCTTGGATTTACAGTACTGATAGAGACCTTCCTGGATGGTGCGGCCAGACTCATCGCCTTTGTGCAAAATGCGCGGCTCACTGTGACCGCCTTCCAAAGTGAGATGGAATTTGTCCCGCTCGGGATCAAATGGCACTTTAGCCTTCTCGAGGAGAATTTCCTGGACGCAGCTCGGGCCCAATGCCGCCAGCTGACTTACCGCCGGACGGTAATTGGTTCCGCTACCAGCTTCCATGATGTCATTTTCTAATGACTGCGGATCGCCTTTGAGAGCCTGGTAAATAATGCCGCCTTGAGCGTAAGCGGTATTGCACTCGTGCAATTCCGGGGCAGCGCTAATAACGAGAACGTCTTTGCCTTGATCGGCGAGTTCTATCGCCGCGGAGAGACCCGCGATGCCACTACCGATGACGAGAACGCTTGTGCGCTTCTCACGCATCGGCACCAACTCGCGCAATATCCATCGAGAGATTAAGAGCGACCGCAGAATGCGTAAGCGCTCCAACGCTGATGTAATCAACGCCCAGCGCGGCAAAGTCCGCGACGTTTTCAATCTTCACACCACCCGAGACTTCAACACGGCAGCGACCAGCGATTTTTTGCACCGCTACACGCATCTGATCGAGCGTTAAATTATCGAGCATAATCACGTCGGGCGGTTGCTCGAGCAGCGAATCGAGTTTTTCCATGGAGTCCACTTCGATCTCGATGCCGTGCAAGGGCGAACGCGTAGCCCGCGCCCGCGCAACCGCTTCGGGCGGGGAGAAAAACGCCAAGTGATTGTCCTTCACTAAAATGCCGTCGGATAAACTCCGGCGGTGCACGCTTCCACCACCGCATTGGACTGCGTACAACTGCAGCTCGCGCAGCCCCGTCACTGTTTTGCGGGTCGCTAAAATCTTGGCTTTGGTGCCTTCGGTTTTCTCGACGTAGCGCCGAGTGAGAGTGGAAACTCCACACAGCATCGAAAAAGCATTCAGCAAGGTGCGTTCCCAAACCAAGCATTGCCGAACGGTAGAACGGATCTTTAGAAACGCCTGGTTTTCAACCAGCGCCTGTCCATCCTGGGCCATAAAGACGGGCGGCATCGGTAGGGACAATAGCTGCTCAATCGCGGGACCCAGTTTACGCCCGCAGAACACGCCGGGCTGGCGAGTGAAGAATGTCGCTTCGGCGAGTTTGTCCGCTTTGTCGCCTAGAAGGGCGGTCGTGACTTCGTCCGAAATACAATCGACCGCGGCCTCTCGGCCTAAAATT
>JALHPX010000146.1:0-4693 GCA_022842225.1 bacterium | reverse complement strand
AAGCATGAAATCCTCTTGAGAGCACAGCCAGTAGCATAGGGGGAGCGGGGGTGCAATGGCCGACAGTTCTGGCTGCCTTAACGGGGGGATGCGACGGGCAAAAACGACTGAATCTCTTCGACTATTGAGGGCTTGGCCCAATCGCGGCTGCCGATATAGACCTTACGAACGATGCCGCCCGCGTCCACCAGAACCGAGTACGGCAGTGCCGAAACGCCATAGGCATCGAGTTCCTTGTCGCGAAAACTTAAAACCGTGTTCTTTGGCAACTGAGCACCAATGGCTTCCACGGTGCTCTTGGCGTTTTTACCCTCAACGTTGATCGCAATGAGCACAAAGCGCTTGGGATCTAATTTCTGCTCGAGCAATTTCAAACTCGGCATCTCCTCCAAACAGGGGAGGCACCAATCAGCCCAAAAATTCAAAAGCACGGCCTGGCCCTTGAACTCAGAAAGCGTTGCGGGCCCAAGGCCCGGCATATCAAAATGTAATTCAGGAGCAGGGCGCTCCAAGAGATGACCACCACCGACTTTTCGCATTTCGGGAAATAGCAGCAGCGCCAGATACACGAACGCCGACACCGATAGTAAAATGGTCATCCAAGAGGGTCGTTTAGTTCTCAAAGCTTTTCTCTCTTTTGCTGGGAAAGCTTATCAGGCGCGAAAAGGATTGCCATCGCTTAAGGACAAAAGGTATCTCGTAACTCACTTAAGCAAACACTATGACGACGGCACTTTTTTACGAAAAACCTAAAGTAGGTGGAGACATTCTCACCTGGTGCACCCGGTGCAAAATGGATCTCGCGCACGTGGTGATAGCCATGTTGGGAAGCGCGCCCGCGCGTGTGCAATGCAAAACTTGCCGGAGCGAGCATAGTTACCGCAAGCCCAAAGGCATCACCTCTCCGAGGCCCAAAACCGAGCGCAAACCCTCGCAAAAAATCACGATGCGCTCGGCCGACATCTGGGAAGAGAAGTTGGCCGGCCGGCACAAAGAAGAAGTAGTGAATTACTCGGTCAAGGACACCTACAAGCCCGGGCAATTGGTGCAGCACGTGCAATTTGGGCTTGGGATCGTGGAAGAGCTTAAGGCTGGAAACAAGCTCACCATCTTGTTTAAGCTAGGCGAACGCCTGCTGATCCACGGACTTAAGTAGTACCCACCTACTCATTGACCGAGCCGCCTGCCCTGTTACAATCGCCCGTCATTAAAGGCTTAAAGCATGGCAAAGAAAGACTCCGTCGAAACAACCAGTTTTGAGAAAAACATCGAAGAACTGGAACGCGTATTGGGCGAACTGGAAAAGGGTGAACTGCCTTTGGAAAACCAGCTTCAACTCTTTGAGTCCGGAATTGCCCTTTCTCGAACTTGTCTTCAAAAGCTCGAAGCAGTTGAAAAACGAGTTGAACAACTAGTAATTAATGCTCAAGGCGACTTGACGACTAAACCGTTCGATCCGCCGCCGGAGAATCCATGTTGAAGTTCGAAAGTTACAGCGAGTCCAAAGTCCGGGCTATTAACGATTTCCTCGATAACAACCTTCGCCACTTTCGCGGCTGCGTCTCACAACGCTTCTCTCCGCTGGTTGAATCGATGCAATACAGCTTGGAGAGCGGCGGCAAGCGCCTCCGACCTCTATTGATTGTGGCCTCGGCCGAATGCGTGGGTATCTCCACCGACGATATTCTCCCCGCTGCCTGCGCGATGGAATACATCCACAGCTATTCGCTGGTGCACGACGACTTACCGGCTATCGATGACGACGATTTCCGTCGCGGCAAACCCTCCAGCCACAAACGGTTTGGCGAAGCGATTGCGATTTTGACGGGCGATGCACTGCTCACAGAGTCGTTCGGTTTGATGATGCAGTTGCAGAAAAAGTTTCCAGCAGAAAACGTGCTCTCCGCTATCGACTTGATGGTGCAGTATTCGGGAGTGCGGGGAATGGTCGGCGGCCAGCTCTTGGACGTGACGGCCGAACACCCAAATTACAACCTGCCTGAAGTTGAATTCATCCACATTCATAAAACAGGCGCCCTGATTCTAGGTTCCGTTCTCTTGCCTTCACGTCTCAAGAAGGTGGACGAACCCTTGCTCGGCAAATTGCGCCGCTACGGCGAGGCGGTGGGCCTTGCATTCCAGATCTCGGACGATTTACTGGATTCTGAAGCTTCTCTTCGGTATTCGCGGGGGCCTCGTAAAAAGCCCAAAC
The DNA here is from genome assembly GCA_022842225.1 of bacterium. Lineage (GTDB taxonomy): Bacteria > Bdellovibrionota > FAC87 > UBA2466 > UBA2466 > JALHPX01. The sequence goes on along the minus strand of JALHPX010000146.1, from coordinate 2,481 downwards.
CCAGTTACAGTCAGCTTATGAGCCACACCGAGATGAAGCAAAAAATGAATGGACTGATTGATTCAGCAGTGCAAGCCTTGGCTTCGGAAGGGGAACGGGCAGCGCCTTTACTGGCTATCGCTGAATTTATTCGCACCCGAAAGAACTAGCTTGAGCCTACTCGATACGATTTTGAATCCGGACCTGCTCCGTCAGGTGAACCCGGAACTATTGCCACAGCTCTGTGACGAGGTGCGGGCGAAAGTGCTTCAGGTGGTGTCTGAAAAAGGCGGGCATCTTGCTTCCAATCTGGGCACCGTAGAATTAGCCGTCGCTTTGCATTTTGTTTTTGATACGCCCCGAGATCGGCTGGTTTGGGACGTGGGGCACCAATCTTACCCACACAAATTACTGACCGGCCGCCAAGAAGAATTCCCCAGCATTCGCCAGCAGGGCGGACTATCGGGATTCACCTGCCGCGCCGAAAGTCCCTTTGACCACTTTGGTGCAGGGCACGCGAGTACGTCGATTTCGGCAGCATTGGGAATTGCGGAAGGGCTGCGCCATTCTTGTTCCGATCATATGGCGATTGCGATTATCGGCGACGGCGCCCTCACGGGCGGCTTGGCGTTTGAAGCCTTAAACAACGCCGGCCACATTCCGGCGCGCAATCTCGTTGTGGTCTTCAACGACAACGACATGTCGATTGATCCGAACGTGGGTGCGCTTGCGAATTTTGTAAATCAAACCGTCACTCACCCCAGCTACAATCGGTTTCGCAAAGAATTGCGTTCGTTTGTCGAGCTGTTAACGGCCAAGGGCGTGCCGATGACGGGCATTGCTTCCAAGCTACGCCAAAGCATCAAAAACTTTTTTACGCCTGGAATGCTGTTTGAGTGTTTTGGCTTTCGCTATTTTGGTCCGGTGAATGGACACGATATCCAGGCTTTGCGCGAGACCTTCTCGTTTATCAAGAACGAAGGCGGGCAAGGCGGGCCTTATTTAGTGCACGCACTGACGACCAAGGGAAAAGGCTACCCGCTAGCGGAGCAGCTGCCGATTCCGTATCACGGCGTCAGTCCATTTAAGATTGAGACCGGGCTCACAGCGTCTCCCAAGAAGAAGCTCAATTACCAAGATGTGTTTGCAGATAGCTTGATTCAAATGGCGGCCACCGATCCTCGAATCGTTGCCATCACCGCTGCCATGCCCAGCGGAACGGGTTTGAACAAGTTCCAAAAGGAATTCCCAAGCCGTTGCTACGATGTAGGAATCGCTGAGGGCCACGCCGTTTTGTTTGCGGCAGGGTTGGCCACAGAGGGTTATCGCCCCGTCGCAGGCATTTACTCGACGTTCCTACAGCGTGCGTTTGATCAAATTATTCACGATGTGGCCCTGCAGAAATTGCCGGTGACGTTTGCACTCGATCGCGCAGGCCTTGTGGGTGCGGATGGCGCCACTCACCAAGGTGCTTTTGATCTGTCGTATCTGCGTTGTGTGCCGGATTTAGTTGTCATGGCGCCCAAGGATGAAAACGAATTAAGAAACATGCTCTATACTGGCGTGTCCTATGGACTGGGGCCCGTCGCCATTCGCTACCCACGAGGCGAAGTGGTGGGCGTGGAGATCTCGGACAAGCCAGAGCTTCTGGAAATCGGTAAAGCCGAATTGGTGAGCGCAGATAATGACCGCCCGCAGGTGGTTATTGCCGCCATTGGTTACGCCGTACAAAGCTCTCTTGCGGCGCAAAAGGCGCTGTCCGCTGCAGGCATTACTTCCGCCTTGATTAACGCCCGCTTTGTAAAGCCTCTCGACGAAGCATTCATTTTTCAGTGGGCTTCGAAATGCGATCTGCTCGTTACCGTCGAGGAAAACGCGCGCATGGGTGGATTTGGTTCCGCAGTGCTGGAATCGCTCCATGCGGACGGCCGCTCGGTGGATGTCCTCACGCTCGGTCTTCCCGACCGCTTTATCGATCATGGCACGCAGCAAGAGCAGCGCCACCTGGTTGGTCTAGACGGACCAGGCATCGCAGCCCAAATCGTGGCACGACTCGCGCGGCAATCCCTGACGACGGAAGTCAGTTCAGGCGTGCCGACAGCAAACCCGACGCCCCACTTTCCCGACTTCGTTACACTTCAATAAAGGTTTGTTTTATCCCGCGATAGGTGGGCGACCGGCCTCTTTGCGTTCCGCAGGAGGAGCAGACTCCGGCCCTTTTTCTAGTTCCCCAGGACGCTTCTTGGTTTCTCGGAGCGCCTTCAAAACGTCTTCAAAGCTCGCATCTTTAGGAAGATCGAGATTCTTTTTCATATCGCCCAACTCGCGAGCAAACTGCCGAATCAGCACGCCCTGGCGCACGACTGCCGCACCAATTTGCTCGGGCGTGGCATCGGAATTTAACTGCAGCTCGGTGCGCAGCGCTTCCACCTGCGACTCTAGGACGCTAAAGATTGCTTCATTTTGGGCATAACCTTCGAGCAGACGGATTTTCTGGCCCAA
>JALHPX010000145.1 GCA_022842225.1 bacterium | reverse complement strand
CGCAGCAGATACAAGATCGCGGCCGCAGCCACAAAACCATGGGCAATCGCCTGCTGGCAGCCAGCAATCAAGACCGCAGAGAGCAAGGTGATAAGGAGTAGCGTCTTTTTAGGTTTAAGCCGGGTGAGCAAAAGGTTGTACCCGCCCACGGCGATGATCAGCATCACCGGTAGAAAACTCATAACCAGAGCGAAGTTCTCGGCCCCGTATGCTTTTTGGAAAAGGGTATTGGATGGACTGCGAACGAATTCATAGCCCGAAAGAAGAAAGAACGCGGCAAACGAGACAAATAAAACCGGCTTCAAGCCCCGATTAGTACCTAACTCGTCCAAAGATGACAAACCCGCACTGCAGACGATAATTTAGGCCAAATGGATATGCCTCTCATTTCTGTTAGCTCCGTCCCCAATTACGCCACGCTCAGCGCGATGATTACGCCTGCGATCTTTATGACTGTATGCGGGTCGCTCATTATCTCGACTTCCAATCGGGTGTCGCGAGTGGTGGACCGCATCCGCGAACTCAATGAGCGCTTGGACCAATTGCGCCGGGGCACCGAACTCGATTTTGTACCCGAGCGGATCAAGAATTTCGTGCAGCAACTGAGCTGGCTCGAAGACCGCAGCAGTCGCATTCGCATTGCCTTGGCCGCTTTGTATCTGGCGATGGCGGCATTTATCGGAACTAGTTTGGCCGTCGCTCTAGACGTGCGCACGCAGGGCGCCTTGGGCGAGTTACCGACGATTTTGGCGGCGTTTGGCGTGGTTTTGCTTCTCTGCGCGTCGTACCAGTTGTTCCGGGAGTGTTGGATTGCGCTCTTACAAAACCGCAAGGAAATCGATTTCTTTCGAAGTTTGCGCGCGCGCACGCACGGCGACCAATCGACAAAATAACGCTCCCACCGCTTTTGCTACTTGATCTTTATTTCGCGGATTGTTAACTCCAAAACATGAGTATCGCTATTGCATTTTGTTCCGCGCTTCAAAGCGGCCATTGGCGTGGCTCTTCCTATTGGCGGTAAGCCGTCTCTCTTTTTTTCGTTCTCACTTTTTAATTTTTAGGAATTTTCTAAGTCATGCAATCGCTTCGTATTTTGTTTTTATTCCTGGCCCTTTCTTTCCCTGCTCTGGCAGAGACTTTTTCCGCGGAGGAGTTTTTAGAAAAGGTGGATCTTTGGCGAAATAGCTCTTCAAGACGGTGAGCATTTCTCGATTGAGTATGTTCCTGGGGAAGATGGCCATACTCAGAAACAATTGGAGACGCTCACTCTCGGGCTGGCGTCGAGAAACCAGCCTTTTGCCGGCACCATTCTGACCGCCCAGGAATACGACGACAAACACCGTGATGAAGCAGCGCCACCGCCGTTTGAGATCCAGAGTCCATCGCCGCCGCAGCCGCATTTTCTCGCTCGGTTTTTCGGCCTGACAGCAAAATTCAAACGGCCCTCGCTGGCACTTTTTCGATTACCCACAGCGATATCCAAAGCACGGCTAGGGACTTTTGCGATTACGGCAGGAGTGCACAATTTCTTCCTGGCTCTGGGACAACTAGGCCGCGGCGGAGTGAGTGTCTATCCCCACATCGTTTTGACGTCGTATTTCTACAGTTATCTCTCCAACCTCGACGAAATTCTCAATCTCAAAGCGCAGGGGCGAACGTTGGTGCTCGATTTGACTGCACCTGATGGCAAGCAAATCCAAGTAAAGGCGAATAATTACTACGTGCTGATGGCAAACCTGGTGGAAGAAGGCATCCTCAACTCCGCTCTCTCGCCAATGCTCGAGCAACGGGTAACACCACTAGGCATCTTGCAACGAACGTTGCTGTTTGGCTTTGCGAAAACGCCCGTGGAACGCGCTTGCGCCACTTTGGAAGCGCAACGCCGTACAGCGCTTCTCGCTGGAGACCAGAAGTTGGCGCGTCGGATTGAGTTAAAGCAAATGGTGATACAGAATTTCTTCTTTAATTTTGTCGTGCCTGTACTGCGCACTTTGGAACTCTGCGCGCCAGAAGGGCCAATTAAAACCGGGTGCAAGATCGGTTCAGCCATGGTGCTGGGCGGAGTGGGTTGCATTTCGGTGGTGGAAGAAGCCCGGGAACGTTTGCAGACGCGCCGAGCCCTCCACAAAGCGGGAACGGGAAATCCATGCGGCCGGCTGTTCGTTACCTTGGCTCGGCGAAGCGACTAGGGTATGACGTCGCATGCAAAAAAATACCCCCTTTGACAAGTACGAGCTCTATACCCGCGCGGTACAAGACCCGCCGGCTATGGTCGATTTTTTAGCCAACGTGGGGTGTGAATGTTCTGGGCGCTGGCCTAAACGCTTGAGAGAAGATTTCTGTGGCACATTCTCTCTCGCCGAGGAATGGGTCGATCGGGATGAGAAAAATACCGCACTTGTCGTCGATAATGCGGCAGAGCCCCTAAATTACGGCAAGCGCCGGGCAAAACAGAATCTGCCGCCCAATGCGTTTAGCCGTATTACCGTCGACAAACGAGACGTGCTGGATAAGAAATCCAAGTCCGCTCCTGCCGATGTAATCTGCGCGTTTAATTTTTCCTACGGCGTCTTTAAAGAGCGGCCAAAGCTGAAAGCTTATCTGGAACTTTGCCATCAGCGTTTAGCTCCAAAGGGAATCGTCGCCTTAGATGTCTTAGGCGGAATCGAATTGGCTTCGGAGATGCAAACCGAAGCTGACTTCCCGGACTTTCATTACACCTGGGAGCAAGTGAGTTTTGATCCGCTCACGCGTCACGCCAAATTCCATATTCATTTCCAACGGCCCGGAGAGGCGGCGCGGAAAAAAGCGTTTGTCTATGAATGGCGCATGTGGACGGTGGCGGAATTAAAAGATCTGCTTCAAGAGGTCGGATTTAAGAACACCTTCGTCTATTGCGAGGGAACGGGCCGCGTAGAAAACGGCGAGAGCGGCCCTGCTCCCGGAGAGAGCTGGGTCGCCTACATCGTCGGCAGAAAATAGAAAGCTACCTCTGCGGGGGACTTGGTTTGGTTGGGATATCGGCGGGAGGTGGAGCTGTCTTCCGAGCCGGCGCGTCGGGGGAAACGCCGGTACCAGGTTGTGGCCGAGCCATCTGGCTTGGTTCCGCAGGTGGAATTCCCTGCCCTGTGATCGTTGGAGGACTCACCTCTTCCGGTCTTTCATGCTGGACATCCTGTGGTCCAGGCCCGGTTTTAGAACACGTCACGAAGAGTGAAGCACTAAACAGGATTGCAAATGCGAATCTCATAACCCGCTTTAATTGCAAGGCATGGGCCACCCGAGGCTCGAGGCTATTCGAGCGGCGGCAAAACCTCAGCGGCCGCTGATGCTGATGCAATTTGCAAAATTAGATCACAAGAGCGAATGCTTTTCGTTGCAGTGCGATGAGATCGGGAAGGACGACTTCCTTGCCGTTCATTTGAATCAGGCCTTCTTTTTCTAGATCTTGGAGAGCCCGGATCACTGTTCGTCGAGCAATCCCTAGAATAAGCGCCAATTCTGATTTGGAAATTTCACGGCGAATGAGAATGCCATCCTCGCGCTCTTCGCCGTAGAGCCGCGCAAAGGAACACAACGTATTGGCAATCAGGTGATCGACTTGTCCGAACATGCGCACGTGCTGATCGCGTGCGGTGTAGTAGATCATATTGCTGAGCATTTTAACGGCGTTGATGGAGAGCTGATGGCTCGACTGTAAGAGTTTAAGGTAATCTTTTTTGTTCAACACGAGCGTGCTGCAGGTTTCCATCGCAATAACGTTGGCGAGACTGGGGCGATCTTTCCAGATTTCGATCATGCCCAAGAGATACGGCGCTTCGTGAAAGATAAAGGTAGTCTTGTGGCCTTCTTTCGACTCCGCCTGCACTCCCACGCGGCCCTCGATCAAAAGGAAAATCTGGTCTTCCTTCGTACCCTGTTTAAAGAGGGCTTCGCCTTTTTTGTATTTCTTGCGGGCAAAACCCTGGGTCAAACGATCGACCGTTTCGTGGTTCAATCCCGAAAATAGTTTGAACTCGTAAAGCTTACTCATGGGTTCCTGTGGACAGGCCTTATACCCCAAAGCCCCATCCCAACCCCAGAACAATTCTCGCGGCCCTAAATTTGCAATGCTCTAGGACCTATGGCTAGTTAGCACTTTAAAACGAAAGAAGCGCCCGCTCATGCACGAAGGACTAAGCAATCGAGCCCATTTACAGACGTATTTCCTGGCTGCACGTGACCTCACCCTCAACCTTTGCCAACCCCTGGTTTACGACGACTACCTTGTCCAATCCGCCTCCTTTGTGAGCCCGCCCAAGTGGCACCTGGGCCATACCACGTGGTTTTTTGAAACGTTCGTGTTGCAGCCCTACTGCCAGGGCTACGAATCCCCCAATCCCAAGTACCGGGAGCTCTTTAATTCCTACTACCATTCGGTAGACCGGCCGATGTCGCCAGCGCAGCGCTCGCTGCTCACGCGCCCGTCGCTGCCGGAAGTCCTGATGTACCGTGACCATGTCGAGAATGCCCTGGTTGAATTTCTCACCCATACCGTTTCCGCAGAGGCCCTGCAGTGGATCGAATTGGGAATCGAGCACGAAGAACAGCACCAGGAATTGCTGCTGATGGATATCAAACACATCTTCCACAGCTGCCCGCTCCAGCCGCTTTATGCCCATAACCTCGTGCCCATTTCCTCTGCTCATAGTCTGAAGCTGGATTTCGTGGAATTTGCGGGCGGTAAACAAAAGATCGGCTACGACGGAGATCTCTTTAGTTTTGATAATGAGCGGCCGGCGCACTTTGTCGACTTGCGCCCGTTTGCGTTGGCCAATCGGCTCGCAACGAATCGCGACTTTCTCGAGTTTATCGACGACGGCGGCTACGACGATCCCGATCTTTGGCTGAGTGACGGCTGGGAAATCAAGATGCGCGAAAATTGGAAGGCGCCACTGTACTGGGAAACCGGACCCGATGGCCCCTGCAGCTTCACTCTGCGCGGCCCGAGGCGCTTGGTCTATGATGAGCCAGTTTGTCACTTGAGCTATTACGAGGCGGACGCGTTTGCGCGTTGGGCGGGTGCTCGACTGCCTACTGAGAGCGAATGGGAAGCCGCATCCGCCACGGTTCTTATGGACGGAAGCTTTTTGGAAGCGGGGAGCTTCCACCCGAGCGTGCCGCAGGATAGCCACGTTCCTGGCGCCGTATCGCTCAGCCAAATGTTTGGAGAGGTTTGGCAGTGGACCCAGAGTCCGTACCTCTCGTACCCAGGGTATCGACGATCGGCGGGAGCTCTTGGCGAGTACAACGCGAAGTTCATGTGCAACCAGTTTGTGCTGAGAGGTGGGTCATTTGGAACTCCCACCACACATATTCGGCCGACATATCGAAACTTCTACCCGCCAGCTGCGCGCTGGCAATTTGCCGGGCTGCGGCTGGCAAAGGACATAGGATGAATACTCAGACATGCGAAACCGTCGCAAAGTCTCCTTCGGCAGCGTTAACGACCAACTTTCACTTTTATGACCATCACCCTGAAACAGGCGACTACATCAAAGATGTCGTCGAGGGGTTAATAGGCAGGCAAAAGAAACTTCCATGTCATTTACTTTACGACGAAATTGGCTCGGCTCTGTTTGAGAAGATCTGCGAAACTGAGGAGTACTACGTCACTCGCACGGAGACGGAGCTGCTCAAGAAGTACGCACCCGACATCGCCCGTTTTATCGGGCCCGATGCCGCCATCTTCGAGTTTGGTTCGGGCAATACACGCAAAGTGCGGGTGCTGCTAGACCAGCTGAAAGGCCGTTGCGCATACCTAGCGCTCGATATCTCCAAGGACCAACTTTTCAAAAACGCTGGCGAACTTGCTCTCGATTACCCGCATCTGAAAGTCGTTGCTGTTTGCGCTGATTTCCAACGCGAAGAAGGTCTACCTCTGGAGATCGAAAGACATTCCAACAAAGTGTTTTTCTTTCCAGGTTCAACGATCGGTAATCTGGCTCCCGAAGAGGCCAGCCAGCTTCTGCGCAAAATCTCGCGAATGGTGGGTTCCCAGGGCGCTGCACTTGTCGGCGTCGATTTGAAAAAAGATCCGGAGCTTTTGGATTTGGCCTATAACGACGAAGCGGGATTTACTTCGAAGTTTGAAATGCACGCCTTGGAGCGACTAAACGACGAATTCGGCGCAAATTTTGACCTGAAGAATTTTCACTACTGGGGCAGCTACAACCCCAGCAAGGGGAAGGTGGAGATGTTTCTGGTAAGTCGAGAGGCGCAGACCGCAACCCTGCAGGGAAACACTCTGCGTTTTCGCAAAGGGGAGCGCATCCACATAGAGGATTCACACAAGTACTCTATCGAAGAATTTCAGCAACTGGCGCGAAGCTCGGGCTTCAAGACCGCAGTCACTTGGATCGACCGCAAAAACTGGTTTAGCATTCACCTTCTCTTGCGCTAACAAACCTAAGGGTAAATCAGTCGCTGAACCGATTCCCCGCCTCGCCTGTCTCTCGTAACTAGAATTAAGAGTGTTTGCCCTACTGCGGGGATGGGATTTGCGGGGGTCCATTTGGTATCTTTAGTCGACGAGCTCCGCTCCTCTGTCAGTTCACCGTCAGAAACATACCAGCTGTAAAGCAGGTCTTCTTTTTCGGAAATGGTTTGTCCCAAATTTGAAATTTCATAATCCTCGAACTGTGCGGCGGGGGTATCGACGGTGAGAGTTACCTGCGCTTGGGGGCGGGCGGCTATGACCGCTCCATCGGCAAGAATGGAAGTAGGAACGGGATTGGTGTTCTTAGTTGCTCGCGATGTGGCAAAAATGCGTTTGAGAGCAGTGACTGTCTCTGTTGCGGAAACCACTTCGTAAAACACCAGATAGGCAACGCCGTTAAATTGATCGTCGGTACTCCGACCGCTGAGAATCGTCGACGGTACGGTGACGGAAAAAGTCGGTGCTGCCTCGGAATAAAACGGGGCTGTAAGCGCTGGTATGGCGGTAAGCGGAACCCACTCCTGGCGATCCGCTTGTCCGTCGCAAGTGTAGTCCGAACCGAAAGTGACCCCCGGATCGGTGCAGCCGATGACCCGATAGCTAAGCGCTCGTCCCTCTCCAGTGCGATCGCTGATAAAGGGAGTGATTGTCACGGTACTGCCAGCGTTTACTTCGGGCTGGGAGGCAGCGAGAGAAAGCACTCTGAGATTTTCAAGAAGATATACTTTTTTAAAGTTGTCGCCGCTGCAGCCGCAAATAAGAAGTGCAATAGTCAGTCCCCAGCGCATTAGAACTCTCCTTTCAATCCAACAGTAGGAAGAATCGGGATAAAGGAAACTTGTTCACTCTGAGAGTAGTCGAAGGAGTAGTTCAGCGTTTCGGTGTTCTTCCGATTCAGTACGTTTTGAATATCGATATAGAAAGACATTATCCAGGTATCGAAGACCCATTTCTTATCCAGTCGAATATCCCAGGATAAAAACCCGCTATATCGATCGCTATTGAGACCACCCTGAATGGGTCTAAACACGTCGTCGTCGGAATCGAACACCGCGCCTCTGATCGGCGTGAAGGCGTTGCCGGTGGTGTAGCGCAAACTAGAGGAAATAGTCCAATTTTCAGTCAGCTCTTTAGCGACGATTGCGTTGAGAATATGTGTTTGATCAAACTGAAATCGAAACTCTCCCTCTTCGGGACGAGTGCGGCGCGATTGAGAA
>JALHPX010000144.1 GCA_022842225.1 bacterium | reverse complement strand
GATCGAACCTGAAAACTGGCTAACACTACATTCTTCGGCCTATCCGCAAGTAGCTACAGCTTTTGGATACTATGGTCCCAATGGATTTCATTACGGAGACAACGCAAAGAAAACCTTCGCGCTTGTAGAAGCCGAGGTTCCAACCATTTCCGTGGTAAAGGCAGTGGGGCCATTTGTAGACTTTAAACATGCGGGGTCTAACGTAGAAATGCAGTTTCCCGGACGCACTATAAGTCTCCAAAAGAATCCAAATGCCGAAGTATTCATTCCCTTCTCGATTCCGCCGTCGGCCATTCGATCGGTGAAGCCTTTCGATGCTCCTCCGCCAAAACCGGGTCTCGTCGTAACTCCTTAGCCACACCCAAAGGAAGGCAACTTAATGAAAGCCATCGTCTGCACAAAGTACGGACCGCCCGAAGTGCTTGAGCTCAGAGAGGTTGCAAAGCCAGAGCCGCGCGCGAATGAAGTGCTGATCAAAATTCACGCAACCACGGTGCATATTGGGGACACCAAAATTCGAGGTTTCAAACCCGGAATGGGACCCGTGAAAGATCTTTTCATTAAACCCATCATGAGAGTTGTTTTGGGTTTTACGGGGCCGAGGAAATCTATCTTAGGAGTGGAGCTTGCCGGTGAGATCGAGGTGGTCGGCAAGGGGGTTAGTTTGTTTAAGAAAGGCGACCGAGTTTTTGCGGCGACTGAAATGCGGTTTGGAGCCTATGCCGAGTATATCTGCCTGCCCGAAACGGGGATCCTCTCCATAATGCCCGCCAATATGACATACGAGCAAGCGGCGCCGGTCCCGAATGGGGGAATGACCGCGCTAGATGTTCTCAGAAAAGCAAAAATCCAAAGCGGCCAGAAAGTTCTTATCTACGGTGCCTCAGGCAGCGTGGGCACTTTCGCGGTGCAACTTGCGAAAAACTTTGGGGCGGAAGTTACCGGCGTTTGCAGTGCCACAAACCTTGAAATGGTGAAAATGCTGGGAGCGGATAAAGTCATCGATTACACGGCTTCGGACTTCACGGCGAATGGTGAGACTTACGACGTTATCTTCGATGCGGTAGGCAAGCTTTCAAATGCGCGAGTGAAACAATCGCTGAAGAAGACCGGCCGGTATTTCAACGTTCTTGCTGATACCACCTTAAAGTTAAATGTCGCCGATCTCGTTTATCTCAAAGAGCTTATTGAAGCCGGAAAGTTAAAGTCGATCATCGATAGACGTTACAGGTTGGAAGAAATGGTTGAGGCCCACCGGTACGTCGATACGAGACGCAAAAAAGGCAACGTCGTAATCAATATTTGAAGACGTATTTATAACGTCTGGAAAAGTCTTTCGCTTTCTATCGACGAGAGAGCATCTACATTCTCAAAGTGCTCTGTAGTCGTGATGCTATTTTGCTTTTGGATGCCACGCATCATCATGCACGTGTGGGCTGCTTCAATGCGGACAGCGACTGCTCGAGGGGCAACCGCTTGCTTAATTCCCAGTGCGATGTCACGGGTCAGGCGTTCTTGCACCTGTAGTCGGCGGGCATAGAGATCGACGACACGCGCGATCTTAGATAATCCCAGAATCGACTTGTCCGGATAGTACGCGACACTCGCGTGACCCCAAAAGGGCAGCAAATGATGTTCGCACAGGCTAAAGAACTCAATCTTTTGAACGGCCACGAGCCCGCTGCCTTCGCCGGCAAAAACTCCGGAGCCTACTACTTCCGATAATGTTTTTTTGTATCCGGAGCAGAGTTCCAAAAGTGCCTTGGAAAAACGCTGGGGGGTATCTATCAGTCCCTCGCGCTTTGGATTTTCTCCAATGTGTTTGAGAATGAACTCCGCGGCGAGCTTGCCGGAGTCATTGAGTCGAATGGTTTGATCAGGCGTTGCGTGCATTTTCTAGATAGCCTCTCTTAAAAACTCAATCACTGCTTCCGGATGGGTCAGCGTCAGCATATGTCCGCCGCCTGGAACTATCTGGATATCAGGATGAGAAATTTTGGGGAAGATCGGATCTTGATCGCCATGGATGGCAAAAACTTTGAAGGTAAAGCTCTCGGGTGGCCCCTGCCACCGGAGCGCCGCCCAGCACGCCCATCTCGTAAACTCTATATCCACTTCTCTCGACATGGCTTTCAGCAACTCTCGATCCTCGGAGGATAAGGAGTTTCTTTGGGCCACCATGCGGGGGAGCAGTCGCGTTGCACCCCATCGCACGGCAGGGTCTGGAATCGCTCGACTTAATCGCTCGATGATTCCCAGAGTCGGGGAGAGAGGCTGTTTTTCAATGCAGCTGGAAATCAGCACCACCGAGCTAACCGGCAGCCAGTTCGCGAGCTCCAGGCAGACAATGCCGCCAAACGAAGTCCCTATGAGCGTGTACGAATCCTCCTGAAAATCAGCAGCCCACCTCTTGGCATAATCTGCAACGGATTCGCTGGGAAGTGGAGCGAGCCACGGCGGCGTGGTGATATGCGGGAAGTGTTTTTTCTGCTTCGCAAACAGAAGTTCAGTGCCACCAATTCCGGGTAGAAAAATCGCAGTGCTCATAACGAACCAGAGTAAATCCATCCTCCATACTTAGACGCGATGCGTGCTATTCGTTTAGTATGTGGTGAACATCTTTTAAGGTCAATATCTGATATAAGCTATTAATATTCTGTAAATAAACGATTGAAATATATTATGTTTAGTTGATATGAAACTAATTGCGATGAAGGGTCGACTGCACAAAACCTCGGTTCCTACCTCCCGGCTGGCCAATGAAGTCGGCGAGTTCATCGCTTATTGGGGGTTCAAAAAGATCCATGGCCAAGCATGGACACTTATCTATCTCTCACGCCAGCCGATCGGAGCCGGGGAAATTACTGCTACATTAAAAGTCTCAAAAGGTTTGGTGAGTATCGCCTTAAAAGAACTTTGCGACTTTGAGTTAGTTCGGATTGCGAGTGAACCCGGGCGAAAGGTGAAGCGCTACGTGGCTGCCGAAAATGTTTTTGCCATTATCCAAAGTATTCTTGCGACGCGAGAGCTCGTCCTCATTCAGTCCGCTGAAAAAGAGCAGCAGATTTTATCGGAGCAGTCCATTCGATCGCCCAGCAAAGTATCTGTCTCTCCCGACCGGCTGCAGTCACTCGGAGAGATGATCCAAGGCGCTAAGTTACTCGTCGAACATCTCCTGCAGGCGCCGTCGCTTAGTCCCGCTCCTTCAGGTAAGTAGTGCGCCACAAACTGCGACCCAGAGAAGTATTAAGCTGTCGTTTGCACCCAGAACTCCAACGCGCCTACCACGCAAGCAACTTGGGCCTTCGCACAAGTAGCTTCGACTTCGCCGACAGACATGCCGTTAAACTTCGGGCTGTCTGGATACATCTCAGTTGTGTAGGCACCGAGTTTTTTAACCGCAGTCGTCATCTCAGCGCAGAGTCCGGGGATACTGCTGTGAATCACGCCTTCGGTGGTGAGTGGTGTGTCCAAGATCATCCCGCGCTCGTCGGCAGGAGCGATGTGCGTGACTTTTGCGACTGCATCCATCATCGACTTCTCCAGGCCCGCGCGAACGCCGCCTTCTGTTCCAATTAAATAGAAGCCATCGGGAATGTAGATGTCTTTTGCGTGCAGCTCTAAGCCGTTCTTGGAATATTCTTCAGGCAAGAAAACTTTATCGCTATTCGTCGTCTCATGCAGATCGATGTGGCCATCAAACTCGATGCCCAACTCGGACAAGTAGCTCATTAAGAAGAGCGATTCTTCGGCTTTGCCCTGAGGCTTGAATTCGCGATTGGGGTTTTCCATCACGGGATCCAAGCGGTTGATAGTCTCCCACGACCAGGGGCTGACGCACGGGGCGACAACAAAATTAAAATGTTCAGAGTACTTGGCGATGTGGTTTTCGAGAAAGAGCAGAGCACCTTTGACGCCGCTGGTTTCATAACCATGCACTCCGCCCGTGATCAAAATATTTGGCTTCGAAAGCGAGGGAGTAGCCGTGCGCACTGCGAAGAGCGGGAATTTTTCGGGGTTAATCGTCAATTTGCCGTATTGCTCAACTTTAAGGGAGGAGCCCGCGGATTTTTTCAAGGCCTCCAGGCGAACGAGAACGTCGTCGTGATAGGAGCGGTGGACGGGTTGATTGAGGAACCACTTCAGCTTTTTCTCGGGGCCCCAGGGGGACAGTTTCGCTAGATCATTGCTTCGCATTTGCACTCCTATCGTCGGGATTTAACCGAATTCACGCTGGGGCGCAACCGAGTAGCGGATTCTAGTGCTAGAGTTTGTCGACGGAAAAAGGTATACCCCCGCTCCATGCGACTTTTAGCCGTCCTTATTACTCTCATTCTCCTCCAGCCTTGGGAAAGGGCCCACGCCGATCGCGTTAACTGGCCGCATTTTTTGAAGATTAACCCTTGGACCTTTGAGCCCGACGAAGTTCGCCACCCCAACCACAGCAATGTAGAGCCGAGCCTGATTGAGGGGCTGATAGCGCTGGAAGAGCCCAATCTCTCGCCATCCGTTCGCATGCTGCGGGCCGCACAAGGAATTTCAGACATGCCTAGGCTGATCCCTGAGCAGCGTGCAGTTCTGTTGCGGGATGCACTGGATGGTATCCACGACCATCAACCTCGGTGGACGGCCTTCGATGCGCGGGCAGGGAATGGTGTCATCTTCTACGGCGGCGAACTTGAAAACAAAGAGCGCTTAGCTTTGGGCGTATGCTTGCAAACAGGCGTTATTTACAAAGGCAAAATTGCCTGCGCCGATTTAGTGGAGTCTTCCATCCTCGTGGATTTTGCGACGAGTCCATCGTGGAAGCCGATGGTTGTTACGCCTTCACAAAAACCTTAAAGCCACCATGGAACGCGTCGTACTGTTGCAACTCACCAGCGCATGAAATAGCACGACTAGCAGCGGCATGGTGTTGGCACTAGGTTAACGAGCTACTCATTGCTAGCCGAACCATACGCGGGATAGTAAAATTCCCGAATGCAATTCATTCAGATTTCGCTGGCCTTGTTGGTTTTCTTTAGTGTGATGGGAGTAGCCGAAACGGCGCCATCGACCACTTCTACTTCGGCCCCTTCACCATCCACCGCGGCATCCGTACCCGTCGCGCCAGCCACTCAGCCCAAGTTCCAAGTTGCGGGTGCTAGCTCCAAATTTATTCGGCTTCAGCCCTATGAGGCGCTTCCGCCCGGTCTGCAGTTTGCTCCGCAAAACCTGTTAATCGACGAAAGTGGCGCTCCCTATCTCGCCGTAGCGCTAGCAAATGTCACTGAGGCTATTAAATTCGATGATCGCGAGTACCCCTGCGACAAGGCATGTACGTTGAATCTCCCTCTTCAACGCCGCAATCATGTATTGGTCTTCAGCCACGGCGCGAGCCGCGCGCGCGTGCTCGTCGCTTGGGTCGCACTTCCGCTTCCGACCGACAAGCTGCCGCGCCTAACCTACGATCGCGCGTCAGGCATCAAGACCGTGCAGGATAACAGTGGTTACGATCCCGCAGTTTTCTCACTCTTATTATTTGGTAAGGGAGGGCTGGCGGAAACAGTTCCCAGCGATCAGGCCCCGAGCCTGCACTTGCGTACGTTTTCTTATGCCGCCGCCGAAGCGTCTGAATGGCGTATTGTGGTGATGAAGGACAAAGCTGTCGTCAATGCGGAAGGTCAGCGCGGCGCGGTTCCAGAGCAAATTGAAATTGGCAGCAAGTTGGGTGCGGATCCTCGCGGTGAGTATACGGTTCGTATCGACATGGCGTATGCGGGCAAGTTTTTTCAAGGGCAAGACGCTAAGGTATTTATCGGCGATCCAGACACGGGTGATCTGGTGACGGACTTTGAGTTTTCGGGAATGTACCTTACGCCCGATCGAGAGGGTTATTCGATAGCTCCGTTCGTTGGGTATTCCTTGGGATTCAAGATCGACGATGATTCCCGTCTGCGCTTGGGAGCGGCCTTCACGCTTGTTAAAATTGTATCACCAAAGTCTATTCGTCCCTTCTTCCGCGTTACCTCCGGTTACGAACGTCAATTAACGCCTGGGTGGAATGCCCAAGCGGGGGGCGGCATATCGACGGGAATAGAGAGTGGCTTTGCCTTCATCGCGCATGCCGAGACGGCGGTAGTTGTTTGGGATTCGCTTTGGGGCATGACTGCTGTCTCGCCTGTTTTTGGAGTGACTCGCTTCTTTGGTACTCCTTCCGCAATGGAGTTTCGTTTGGGTGTTCGCGCGCGCTTTTAATTCCATTATTCGATTTTAAAGAAATCAGAAATGCCACAGTTTTTCAGGAACACTTCATCATGAGAAACTACAATGAGCGCGCCTCGGAATTCCGCAACCAGCCTTTCTAAGAACTCGATATTTACTAAATCCAGATTGTTCGTGGGTTCGTCGAGTATGAGCAGCTGCGGCTTCGCCTTTCTAAGAAAACCCTTGGCTAAAGTCAGGCGTAGGCGTTCACCCCCGCTCAGTTGTCCCGCTTTTTGAAACACGGAATCTTTCACAAAGAGGAACTTCGCCAACCCATTGCGCGCTTCGGTTTGGGAGAGTGACGCAGAGGCGCAGACATTTTCCAAGACAGTCTTGTTGTCGTCGATGGAATCGCACCTCTGGTCGACGTAGAGCACTTCGAGCACGCCAGCTCTTAGTTGGCCCCGGGTCTGAAACCGCGATCCAAGAATGGCTTTGATCAGAGTGGATTTGCCAGAACCATTGCCACCTTGGATGGCGATACGGATATTTCCGCGCCAAGTAAAGTCCAGATTCCTGGGGAAGAGCCAGTCTGCGTAACGAATATTAAAGCCCTCTGCTTCTGCCACTAATTTCTGATTGGGTAGCTCTTGGCCCATCAAATCTGCGTACATGACTGGATCGATCTTTAGCTCCTGAAACGCCGCAAAGGCATCGCGTACAGATTGTTGGGTTTTCTCGAGTGTATCGGAATCGACTTTACCAGTGGTGATTTGCGCCCGCCGCTTGCGTCCTCCGATGAGAATCTTCGGCATGCCGCCACGGGCCGCTGCTGCAGCGCCTTGGCGATTGCGTTTGTCTTGTCGAGATACTTTCTCCCTCCGCTCGACGATAACCGCGTCCCGCACTCGCTTCGCATCTTCTAGTGCACGATGTAAGCGGTCACGTTCGGCATCTCTTGCCAGCAAATAGTCTTGCCATCCGCCGCCGAATTTTGACAGGCCACGATTAGAAAGCTCCAGGACTTCTTCGCAAAGTTGCAGGCACTGCCGATCATGCGAAATGAGAAGGGCCCCTCCAGTGCGCTCCTGCAAAAATCGCACGAGCACCGAACGGCCTTCGTAGTCGAGATCGTTAGTGGGTTCATCTAGGATCAAGAATGCGTCGTCTAATGTGCGCGCTAAGCGGACACGCATCCATTCACCGCCGCTTAGTTCGGTGCAGGAGACTTTTCGATCTATCTCGCCAAGAAGAGTTTCTCCCAGCGCCGACCACGCGTAATTCTCGGCTAGGTAGTTCTCCACTGTTTCCGCAGGCGGCATCTCGCGCTGTACGAAGAACGTAATCGCCCCGTTGCGGCGAATGGTGCCACTCGTTGGCGTTAACTCCCCGGTGAGGAGGCGGGCCAAAGTTGTTTTACCGATGCCGTTGGGTCCCACCAACGCGAAGAGCCGAGCGCTGAGAGAGAAGTTTAGGTTGTGAAAAAGAGTGCGACCGTTCGCAAATTCAAAGCAAACGCCTTGGGCGTTGAGTATGGGCTGCATAAAGAAACCTTC
>JALHPX010000143.1 GCA_022842225.1 bacterium | reverse complement strand
GCGGCAGCCTTTATCGCCCAGCCAAGTTTTGCAGCTTCGAGCCCCGCGCGCACCCTTTTAAACGAAAACCGACTCGACGAAGGCGCTGCGGTTTGTCGCCAGTTCGAAGTGTTGTCGACCATTGACGTCGATAACTTCGTAGCTTGCGCTTGGATTTACCTGCGCACCGATCGGATGGATGGCGCTGAGCGTTTTGTGGAAAAGATCCGCAAGAGCACTCTTGCGGCAAGCGAGCTTTCTCTTCTCAACGCGTATGGCGACATCAAACGTAAACGCTATGAGCAGGCCCGCCTTAGTTTAAATCGTCTGATGGACGAACTCCGCGGCCAGCCGTTGGGCCCCGTGGCTCAGGAACTTAGTGCAGAATTGTACGAAGCCGTTGGCCAGGCGGACACTGCCGCCTTTATCTACAAACAAGTAGCGACAGATGATCCGTCTCGTGCGCGCGCGCATTGGGGTTTGGGGCGCTATTATCTTTCTCGCGGCGATATCGGCCGCGCCAAAACGCATTTGCAGCAGGCGGCTCGTCTTTGGCCGCGGCATATTGGCAGTCGATACAACCTTGCGGTGGTTTTGCTGCAAGCCAATGAAGTCGATGAAGCGGCCAAGCTTTTGGGTCAGTGCTACAAAATCAATAAGGCCGATCCCGGTGTGCTCGAACAACTAGGCGTGGTGCTGGAAAAACGCGGCAACGTTGCAGAGGCCGTAAAATTCTGGCGCAAAGCGATCTCGGTGAGTCCCGATTCTAGCGTCGCTAAAGAGAAATTGGCTTCCTACGGCACGGGAGCAATTGATGCCCTTATCGACCAAGGCCAGTACGATCAAGCTTTGACTCAGCTCAATTCTCTCGGCAAAAAAGTGGCGACAGAGCCGGCGTTTCAACTCCGCCGTGCGATTATTTTTCGCTACCAGCAAAAATCCGATCAGGCGCTGCCGATTTTGACCAAGTACATTCAAAGCACGCCTAAGGATCCCGTCGCGCACCGCGAGCTGGGAATCTGCCACACCAATTTGAAAAAGTGGGACAAGGCCGCGGTGAATTTCAAACAAGCCATCGACCTCGACCCCACCAACGGCTTAAACCATGCGTGGCTCGCCTATATCTTTGAAGTCCGCAAGAAATGGCCAGAAGCCCGCGCTCAGTGGGCATCGGCTGTAAAACTTCTAAGCGACTCGGCCGACCTAGCGCGTGCCCGTCGCCGTCTTGCTTCCGTCGAAAGCAAAATGGGTGGCAAGTCCGTCGAGAAAGAGCGCGAGCCAGAGCCTGAGCGCGAAGAGCCTGCCAAAGAAGAAAACCAAGCCCCAGAACGCGGAATGTGGGAGTCTGCTCCCCCGTCGGGCGCTCAAGTTCCTCAATAAAACCTCTGCAAAATCAGCCGCCTAGAGGAGAGCTCTGTTTTCCTCTTGCGCCGTCTCGCGTTTTTATAGATTCTCCCCGCCATGTCGAATTGGTCCGAGCTAAAAATCGAGTCGCCGGTGTCTTTATCTGAAGTCGTGTCCGCAGGTCTTTGGGAAGTGGGATGCGCTGGGATTACCGAGGGCAATCCGACGGATAAGTGGCAATCGCTGACCGCTTCGTTTGAAGATTTAAGCGCTGAGGGCCGCGCGCTCGTCGAGCAAACAGCCCGCGAAATTTTCCAAAGAGCCGACGCGCCCGCCCCCACGATGCACTGGCGCGAAGTGCCCAATGAAAATTGGAAAGAAACACACCGCCGGTTTTATCCGCCACAACCCTTGTCCGCGAAATTTTACCTAGTGCCCGCATGGCAGGCTGGCGAATTGGAAGTTCCCGCAGGCTTCCTTCCTATTGTCATGGAGCCGGGCCGCGCGTTTGGAACCGGATTGCACCAGAGCACCCGCCTCGCGCTGTGGTTGATGGAAGAATATTTGGCCGAAAGACCAGGCCTTGGCGTGATTGATGTGGGAACAGGCAGCGGCATCTTGGCGCTTGCTGCAAAAAAGCTCGGCGAAACCAAAGTCGAAGGCACGGACAATGATCCGGAAGCCATCGAAGTGGCGATTGAAAACGCGGAGCTCAATCAAACTCCCGATATTCGCTTTTCTGTCGATACGCTGGAGACTTTTCCCGAAGCTTCGTTTGGCATGGTGGTCGCGAATATTTTATTGCGCACGCATCTGGAATTAATGGCGGGTTACCGTCGGGTGCTCAAGCCAGGTGGAGTCTTGATCTTGTCGGGGCTTTTAGTAGATCAGCGCCAGGTGCTGGAGCCTGAACTGCAGAAAATGGGCTTTGCTCGCAATAAATCGAAAATTATCGACGAGTGGGAATCGGTTTCTTATCTGCTGATTAAGTAAGCTTGCTCGGCGGACTCGGGTTGCCAAGTCGGCATCACGGGCTCGGCCTCTACCCATTCCCAAGAACCCTTCATCTTCGCCACTTCCTGAAGCAGCTTAATGTGAATCGAGTGACCGCCCCGGAAGCTCACCAATTCGCCTTGGATACGAGCACCTGCCAAAGCGAGGTCGCCCAAAGCATCGAGTAATTTGTGTCGCACGCACTCGTCGGCAAAACGGGCGCCTTCCTGGTTTACAATGCCTTTTTCATCAAACGCCAGCACATTATCCAGCGAAGCGCCTTGCGCCAGATTGCGGGCGCGCAGGGCATCGACGTCTTTCATAAAACCAAAAGTGCGGGAGCTACTCACTTCGTCGATAAAACTTTGCGGCGTGAGTTCGAGTGCGAAAGTTTGGGCGCCAATGGCCGGGTGATCAAAATCAATCGAGGTGGTGAGGCGCAGGTTATCACGCGGAAGCAATTCGCAAACCACGCCTTCTTGAAAAATCCGGATCGGCTTAATCACGCGAATCGACGGCGCGGTCATCGCTTGTAATTCTAAGGCGGCGTCGAGAATCGCTTCCACAAAGGGGCGGGCACTGCCATCCAAGATGGGGACTTCGTTGCCTTCGACAATCACGCGCGCGTTGGTAATTCCCAGCGCATAAAATGCCGACATCAAGTGCTCCACCGTTGCCACACCCGAATCGGGCTCGCCGGCAATGGAGAGGCTAGTGGCGAGCGAAGTGCTGACCACGTTCTTAAAATGCGCGCCTAATTCGAACTTTTTCCGCGAGCCGATTTTTTCAAACACAATCCCGTGGCCGGTTTCAGCGGGCAGAATTTGCAGGCGAGTGGATTGGCCAGAGTGCAGACCAATACCCGTCACCGTAACAGGACGGCGAATCGTTTTCTGTACTCGATAGGTGCTGTAGTCGTTCCAGACGGATCCGTTCATTACTCTCTTCAATTAGCAAACCCTGTACCAGGGGGTCACCAAAAAACTCACTGTAATTCCAAGTATTTACGTAGAGGCAGGGTGCGGAAAAGCGTGTGTTTTTTTCTCCAGTGTGTGTTGTAGCACACGCATTGGAGTTTTGGGGCGTGCGCCGCTGGATCGCCCCCTCGGTTACTCGCCAAGCCCGCTTGGACGGGCTAACATCGGCTTTTGGATTTTCATCAGGAGGAATTATGGCAGCATTCCCGCGCAAGCTAGTGATCCCGGTCGCGGGATTAGGAACTCGGGGCCTTCCCTACACCAAGGAAGTGCCAAAGGAGTTTCTCCCCATTCTAGAAACCCCCACCATTCAATACATTGTGGAAGAGGCCCTTGAGTCGGGTGTGGACCAAATCGTTTTTGTTACGAGCCGCGGCAAGCAGGCGCTCGAAGACTATTTTGATTATTCCCCGGGAATGGAAGCGCAGCTGCGCGCGCGTGGGAAAAACGAATTGGCCGATAAACTGCACCGCGTGGGAAGTCTCTGCGAAGTGATTTCGGTTCGTCAGAAGGAGCCAAAAGGTTTGGGCCACGCCGTGCTGTGCGCCGCACCGATTGTGGGCTCTGAGCCTTTCGCGGTTTGCCTAGGCGATGAGATTTTTGCTCCGTGGGGACGTAAAGCGGGCGCCAAGCGCGGCGTGGGTGTGTTGTGCGACAACTTCACCAAGACCGGCCGCTCGTCGGTAGGAGTGATGGAAATCCCCAAAGCCGATAGCTCCTCTTATGGAATCGTTGATATCGGCGGCGTGGAACTAAAGGGCGAAGCGGTAAAGGTAATTCGCACGGTCGAAAAGCCCGCACCGGCCGATGCCCCGAGTCGTTATGCCATCATCGGTCGCTACGTTTTTACGGCTGAAATCATGGATATTCTCAAGGATACTCCTCCTGGTAAGGGCGGCGAGATTCAGCTGACTGACGCTATGACTGTCTTGGCGGAGGCCGGGAAGTTACAGGCGATGTTACTCGCGGGTCCACGTTACGACGTTGGAACGCAACACCAGTTTGTCTTAGCGCAAGTCGACGCTGCCTTGGAGCGTCCCGAACTCGCAGAACGGTTGCGTGCATCCTTACAGGAGCGATTGAAATGAGAGCGACTAAAGTAGCGTTTTTATCGGTGGCATTAGTGGTGAGTTCCCTAGCGGCACTTCCCGCCTACGGATTTATTTATCCCATCACTGAAGTAATTCGCGATGTGTTTAATAATCGCAAACCGGTTTCGGGATTGCTCATTCGCATGCGCCACGAAATTGAAGTGCAAACCGGCGAGACGGTATCTGTCGACGAGACAATCTTGCAAGAAAGCGGCACTACTTGGTTTCGCTGGCAGTTATCGAGTGCGCAGCAGGGCAATGCACCCGCTGCCATTGCCGCCAAAGCGACTGGCAATCGCTACACCCTCTCGTCGGGCGGCGAACTGCCTTTAGTTAGCCAAACTTGGCTGCGTTATGTTTCAGGGGCAACTGCGCAGGAATTCCTCGATACAGCGATGCGCGAAGGTTTCATCCGACGCGAGCAGATGTTGCAGTTTGCTCCTGGTTACAAGCCCGAGGGCGATCCTAAGACTTGGGATCCAAATTCGAATTACCTCCGCCATCCCGACATTTACCTGCACCAGATAGACAGCCAGCCCTCGATTGCCATTGTCGGTACGCACGAGAGTGATCGGTGGCGTGCGGTATTTGCCGATCTTCGTCGCACCGGCATTAAGCGGATTGAATGGAAAGCCGGACCTGAGTCGGTTTCCTGGACATTTAATCGCTTTGCTCCTGCTGGAAACTTAGGCCGCTTTGCGAGAGAGTTTTCGCTCAATCTCAATGGCACCAATCGCGTTCAATCCAAGGTGCTCTCCGTGCAAGCACTCGGAGTGCGAGACGTTCCCAAAGAAAAAAGGGACATGCAGTCTTCTCTTGGCACAGCCGGCATGAGCGGGCTGGAAAGCGCATTGAAGTTCATGCTGCGGTACCGATGAAGGATCGCCTAGTCGATGTTGCTGTTCCCTTTCGGGTAGATGGTTCGTTTACTTATCTTGTCGACGAGGTAATGGGCGATCAGATCGGCTGCGGAAGTGTGCTGGAAGTCCCCTTTCGCAATAAGAGCACGCATGCCTTTGTTACTGGCTTTCCAGAGAAGTCTTCGTTTGATCCCGCCAAATTGAAACACGCCAAAAACGTTCTCGTTGCCGAGCCGTTGATTGAGCAAAAAATGTTGGAGTTTCTGCAGTGGGTGAGCCGTTATTATTGCCACCCGATTGGCGAAGTGTTGGCGACAGCTTTGCCCAAGGCCGCTTGGCAGGCACCCAAAGCGAGTAAGCGCAAATCCAGCGGTCCTACTTTCGATGATGTACTGCGATCTTCCGAAGCGATTTTGACGACGAAGAACGAAGTGGCGGTGCCCACTTTGAATTCGGATCAGCAAGCGGCAGTAGCGACGATTTTGACGACAGAGAAAAAGCCCGTGCTCTTACATGGGGTTACCGGCAGCGGCAAAACCGAGGTTTATATTTCGGTGCTCGAGTCCTTACTGGCCCAAGGGCAGGGCGGCATTATTCTTGTTCCCGAAATCGCGCTGACTCCACAACTAGTTGGTCGGTTTTCTCGTCGATTCCCTGGCAAGGTAGCGATTCTGCATAGTGATCTCAAAGACCGCGAGCGCTATGAGCAATGGGACCGCGTGCGCAAAGGCGAAGCGCAGGTGGTGGTAGGTGCTCGCTCGGCCGTGTTTGCGCCGGTCAAGAATCTCGGCGTGATCATCGTCGACGAAGAGCACGAAACGTCGTTTAAACAGGAAGACTCTTTTCGGTACCATGCACGGGACATGGCCGTGGCACGCGCTCAGTGGTTTGGCGCCAAAGTGGTTTTGGGTTCTGCCACACCATCGCTAGAAAGTTATTTTCACGTCACCAAGGGCAAGTACGTGATTGCGCGCTTGCCCAACCGAGTGATGGAACGCCCGCTGCCTGAAGTACAGGTAGTGGACCTGCGTGAGAAGGATGCCGTGCTCGATGCCAAGCGGCCGTGGATTTCGCACGTTCTGCTAGATGCGATTCAAAAAACGCTCTCTGATGGCAATCAAGTTTTGATTTATCTCAATCGCCTGGGCTATGCGCATTTTCTGTTTTGCCGCGATTGCGGACACACTTGGCGCTGTAGCGATTGCGATGTGACTTTGACTTATTATCAAACGAGTCGGGCATTGAAGTGCCACTACTGTGCGCGCCAGTACCCTGTGCCGCACTCATGCCATGTCTGCCAGAGCCTAGCGCTCGACACTTTGGGAGTAGGCACCGAGCAAGTAGAGAAGTACCTCAATGAGCTTTTTCCCGCTGCGCGGGTTGGCAGGCTCGATCGGTCGGCGGTGAAAAACCGTGCGGAATTAGAAGAAATGCTGACCACTTTGGCGGCGGGGAAAATCGATATCGTCGTGGGCACACAGATGGTAGCCAAGGGGCACGACTTTCCCGGCATCGCTCTCGTCGGTATTTTGGTCGCGGATGCTGGATTGAATATTCCCGACTTCCGATCCGCCGAGCGCACTTTTCAAGTGCTCACCCAGGTGGGGGGCCGCGCGGGCCGCGCCGAGATCCCGGGTAAGGTAATTATTCAAACGTATTTTCCGGAGCACCCGGCTATTCAAATGGCGGCGAAGCAAGATCTCGAAGGCTTCTATCAGTTGGAACTTTCTCACCGAGAGGCTTTTCAGTTTCCCCCGTTTAGTAGAATGGCGCTTTTGCGCTTTCAACACCGCGACTCTGTCGAAGTGCGGCGTTTTGCGGAAACGCTTTGCTTGTTCTTGCGGCAACGGTTTCAAAAACCAGATGTAGAAATTAAGACCGAACTATTGGGCCCATCAGAAGCGCCGATTGCTCGAGTGAAGGGGCTCTATCGTTGGCATTGTCTGGTGAAGAGTTCGAGTGTGCCCGCACTGCACACGCTTTTAGCCGACGCTTGGAAGTTTCACGAGCACACCAAAAGTCATGTGCAGTTGGCTATCGACGTCGATCCCGTCAATTCGCTCTAGTAGCTTTGAGAATCCGCAAATTGGATTTGCGGAATGACGTCAGAGCTACGTAGTGGGTATCGGATATTCGTTGAAGTCTTTTTCAATCCAGTAGTGGATGCTTCGTAAATCTTGGAGTCCGCGGCGTTGGAGTCGATGACGGCCTGAAAGTGGGATTTTGCCTCGCTCATATTGGCTTGGTCTGCTGCGATCCGCCCTAGATAATAAAGCGCCACGGAAGTCACGGCCGGCGATAGCTTGGTTTTCAGCGCAGCAGTTAACGTTCCCTTTGCACCCGTGAAGTCTCCAGTTCGGATTTGAAACAGTCCACGCATCACCGAGTACGTGCCTACCTCCGACGCTAATTTCGCGGCGTCGGTCATTAGGCGAAGCGCTTGCTTTGCGTCGTTTTCATATTCGAAAACCTGTTTTGCTTCGATTGCTTTCTCAATCGCCTTTTGGCGGTTTGGAAATCGAACTC
>JALHPX010000142.1 GCA_022842225.1 bacterium | reverse complement strand
CGAGAGGGTGACCGCTACTTTGGGGGCCCCCGGGGAGACTGACACCTTTTAGGTTGGGGGGGCGAAGTGGAGGGTTACTTTGGTGTTGGGTTGGATGGGGGTGCCGGGGGTGGGGGTTTGGCGGACCAGATAGCCGCTGCCGAAGATGCGGACGTCTAGGAGTTGTTTGCCTAGGATTTGGAGAGCGCCGCGGATGCTGACGCCCTTAAGATCAGGCACTACGATTTGGCCGGCTTCTGATAGCAGCTCGGGGAATGTTGCGGCTTTTTCTAGGCCGCTCGCGGAGACCTCCGCTAAATGTTTGGGGAAAGCGTTGCGGATATGGAGGGCTCGGCGTGCGATCCGCGCAAAAAGAGGGGCCGCTACTTGGCTCGCGTAATAGTCCTTACTTGGTTCATCGACCATCACACCAATCAGCAGCTGCGGGTTGTCCGCGGGCAGAAAGCCGATAAACGACGAGAAATACTTGCCGCCTTTGTAGCCGCCATCCTTAACGTACTTTTGAGCGGTTCCCGTTTTGCCTGCGATGCGAATGCCCTCGATCTGCGCGGATGCGCCAGTGCCGTTTTTCCCATGCACGACAGATTCTAGAATGTCTCGCATCGCAGAAACAGTTTGTGGACGCAACACCGGCACTCGATCTTCTGGCGGTAATCCCGACTGGCGATCCTTTTCCAATAGAATGCGTGGACGGACCCAGTAACCACCATTTGCAAACGGCGCGAACGACGCAACCATCTGCAATGGCGTGGAGCTCACACCCTGGCCGAAAGCGACGGTTGCAACGTGGATTGGCTTCCAGAAATCAGGACCGCGCTCAGAAAAATAGGCCTCTCCAGGAAGCTGTACTTCGGTTTTGCGAGTGAGGCCGAACTTGCTCAGCGTCTCTTGCACTTTTTCAGCACCCAACGCTTGTGCGACTTTCACAGCACCCACGTTGCTCGAAAACCGGATCACTTCTTCTAGACTTAAATTATCGAAATTGTGATGGGCGTCTGCTTCGCGAATCGTGCGATCGCCGACGACTATTTTGCCGCCCTCGCAATTGATACGCGTCTTGCGAGTCATGATGCCGCGCTCGATTGCTTCTGCCGCGAAAAGCACTTTTAACGTCGAGCCAGGCTCGTAGAGATAAGAAACGCCTTTGTTGGCGTACATGTCGGGTGAAGCTTTGCGCGCGGTGTTGGGATCATAGCCGGGCTTTTGGCCCATCGCTAAGACTTCTCCCGAATGGGGATCCATCACAATCGCGATTACGGAATTAGCACCGAACTCCTTATTTGCCGTCGTCAACTCTTGCTCGACAGCGGATTGTAGTCGGCGATCCAAAGTGACGTAGACCCCTTTGCGCTGCGGGTTCTCCTCGTCAAAACCGGAGAAATAGGCCGGGCGGCCCTTGCCGTCGCGGATCATGGCAAACTTGGATTCTTCCTGGAGGAGTTCGCGATTCAGTGAGCGTTCCAGTCCCCACAACCCCGTACCGTCGATATCGGTGAAGCCCAAAACCGATGCAGCCATTTCGCCGTTGGGGTAGACGCGCTTTTTTTCCTGTTCGAGATAAATTCCATCCAGGTTGCGATTGAGTAGCTGCCGACCAATCTCCGGAGAGACTTGGCGCTTTAACCACACAAAGGCACGGGGTGAATTTAAGAGGCGCTGCCATTTACGCTCACCACCACCCAAAATTTTTGCCAGCTGCGCTGCGGTCCGTTTCTTCAGCCGCACTTGCCTGGGACGCGCGTACACAGAACTTGCGGGCACACTCACCGCCAGCTCTTCGCCGTTTCTGTCAAAAACAGGGAGTCGATACGGAGCGCTTTTCGCTTGGCCGGCTAGTTGTCGATCCGCCAGGCGCTGAATCGCTGTCGGACTTAGAATTTGTAACTGCACCAATCGGCCGCCGACCAACCCCAAAAATCCGACGAACAGCAAATAGATTGCTGCAAGTCTTCGTCGCAAAATAGAAGCGTTTACATGCGGGGCAGACGGGTCAGAAGGCGGAGGCGTGCGATGTATTGTCGGGGGCGCAACTCGATTGATAGTAGGTGGCTTCATTTACCTGGAGTCATGTATCGATAAACTTGTTCTGGAGCGGGACGCTGCAGTTCGCGCTCGCTTGCCAAAGTTTCTAATCGCTCCGGAGCTGTCCACTTCAGCCAGTCGATGCGCAGCACTTGGATCTCTTGTTCAAGCTGGCGCAGTTCTTTTTCGTGCTGAACATACTCGTAGGTTTTTTTTACCGTGGCAGTTCGCACCCAAATGACGACGACAGCAACGAGCGCCAATGCGCACACTAAGATCCAGATTTCCCGGCGTTCGCTGTGGTCGTACATTTTTGTAAGATGTCTAAGTGAGTAGTGAGAGTGGACTCTTACTATTGTAGCCGTGACTAGTGGCGTCGTTCAATGACGCGGAATTTGGTGCTTCGGGCGCGCGGGTTGCGGCTGATTTCCTCGTCGCCAGGTGTCACCGGCTTGCGGGTGATTAGCTCGGCCGGCGCCTTCTCAGAGGCCTCGGTGGCGTAGAACACCGTCTGAGCCTCTTCTGCGCGCAATCCTGCCATGCGCTGAAACGCGTGCTTCACCAGGCGATCTTCCACCGAGTGAAAGGTCAGCACTCCCAAACGGCCGCCTGGCTTCAAACACCGAAATAACGCAGGCACGCCCTGAGCGACCTGATCGTACTCTTCGTTGACCCACATCCGCATCCCCAGGAATAAGACCGTGGCAGGGTGCGAACGCTTTTTTTGTTTGTGCGGCGGACCTGCGAGCACGCTTTCAGCCACCGCAGCTAGATCCATCGAAGTCTTCAGCTCACCGGCATGGAAGGCCTGCAGAATGCGACGCGCCAACACTCGGCTCTGACGCAGCTCGGTGGTTTGATAAATAATGTCGGCCAATTCGTCGGCCTCGATATCCGCCAAGCGCTCGGAAAGCGGGATACCTCGATCTAAATCCATCCGCATATCGAGCGGCTCTGGCTTCTGAAAAGTGAAACCCCGACCAGAATGCAGCAACTGAAAGGTACTTACGCCTAAATCCGCAAAGATACCGTCGAATTTATCAAAGTTCTCTGGGTCCTCTGCAAACTCAGAAATAGTCGCGTGGCGTAAAATGAGGCGGGGATTAGCGCGCTCCAGTCCTTCGGCGCGGTAGCGTTCGAGCGCTTGCAAATCCTGATCTTGTGCAAGGAGAGAATGCACCCCGGCTTGTAAAATGGGCTCTGAGTGACCACCTTCACCAAAGGTGAGGTCTGCGTATAAACCACCGGCGCGTACCTTCAACAGGTCCAGCACTTCGTTCACTAGAATGGGGCGGTGGCGGATATCGCTCACAGAATCGTCCTTGATTGCCGATACTTAATTGAGGGCCCTGAATATGGAAGTAAAACGCCTACCTCAATCACCCGTTGGCCAGTCGGTCGACCCTTCAAATCAGCCGAGCCATCAAGACCACAAGCAAGGCGATAAGAGCAAGAAGAATTTGAAAAAGGGCAAGACCGCCACGACCGAAACGGCTGAAGCGAAAGCACCCGAAACCAGCGCCGAGTGGGAAAGCAGCGATCTGTCTCGTCAACCGATTGACAGCGAAACGGTCGTAGAACTTCTCAACCATCCCACTCCGCCCTCGAAATCCCACTATCCGGGTTCCAAACCTGCTCCCGTGGCTGATTCTAAGCTCAATAAAAAATATTAATTTGACGCTTTAATGCAGACAGTCGGGAAGATTTTATCGTCGACAGAAAATTTTTCCGTCTTGGCCCGCCCCTCGATGAACCGTATAATAAAACAGTAGGCCACCCACTGCCCGCGGCCGTCCTTTTAAGACCACACTAAAAAGAGTTTCTTGGTTTTTTTGAGCCCATTCTTGGAGCGCTTCAGTGCCCATTGATTTCGACAGCATACAGAATTTAAGCCCGGAGCTTCAGCGCATCTTCCGGACTTCTGTGCGCGCGGAAACCAAACCACTCGAGACAATGGTCGAACGCAAAGACCAAGCAGACAGCCGCTTAAAACTATTGAACGATGTCATCGGCAAAGTGAATCAGGCGCGTGAACTCATCCCGCAACTCAATACGCCGCTTGCCATCCGGGACCTCACTTTAAACAGCTCCAACGTCAACGTCGCCACAGGCACTGCCGATAAAATGGAAGCGGAAATGGGCGAACACACTTTGGAAGTGCTGCAGCTGGCGAGCAATGCCTCCGCCCTTTCCAACCGCTTTGAAGACAAAGACAAGACTCGTATCGGCACGGGCTATTTCACTTTCACGACACCCAATGGCGACAGTCAGGAAGTATTTATCGACAACGAGAATGGCACGCTAGAGGGCGTGGCTCGTGTCATCAACTCCGCAGGCGCCGGAGTAAAAGCTTCAGTAGTGAACGACGTCACCGAGCAAGGCACGAAATACCGTCTGCTCCTCAAAGCAGAGGGCACGGGAGCCGGCAATGATGTCGAATTCCCGGAGTTCTATTTTATCGACGGCGATGAAGATTTTTATATCGAAGACGAGCGCCCCTCTCAGAATGCCAAGCTGAAATACCAGGGGTTTGAAATTGAAACGCCGACGAATGAAGTAAAGGAGTTAATCAAAGGCGTGTCACTCAATCTGAAAGGGATGTCGGACGCCGGCAAGCCTATCGGCATCGATATCACCCAAGATATTCCCAAGACCAAAGAAAAAGTGAAGGACCTCGTCGATAAACTCAATGCGGTTTTTGGATTCATCCAAACCCAAAACAAAATTGATGAAAAAACCGACACCAGCAAGACCCTGGGCGGTGACTACGGTATCCGGATGGCGGAAGTGCGCTTGCGCGATACCATTCAGAACTACAATCTGGGCAGCCCCTTTCGCTCCAAAGTCCGCATTCTCTCGGACATCGGTATTGAGTTTAAGAAAGACGGGATGCTGAAGTTCGATGAAAAGAAATTTGAGAACGCCATCAACACCAACTACGACGAGGTAATCGACCTTCTCGCCGGCGGTATGATCGATGGCGGTAGTAAAGGGTTTGTCCCTCGTTTGGGCGATGTGCTCACCAGCATCGTGTCTCCCGGTAATGGTTTGCTCGCCAACCAGCGCGACACCTACACCCGCAAGATTTCGACGATGAATCAGGACATCGAGAAAAAAGAAAAAGATATTGAGAAAAAAGCCGAGGATCTCAAAGGCAAACTGGCTAAGCTCCAAGGCGCCTTTAGCAAAATGCAAGGGCAGTCCGGCATGCTCGGTGGCGGTGGCGGCGGCATGATGATGCCTCCACCAGGTGGCGGCGGCGGCGCTGGATAAGCTTTCTCAGTCGATTTTTTAGCACAACATACAAGAGGCATCGATGAATCCCAAACGGGGCGTAAACGCTTATAAGCAGGCGGACGTACTCACCGCCAGCAAGGAAACTATTCTGCTCATGCTGTACGAAGGTGCGATCCGCTTCGTGCGCTCGGGAATTGAAGCGCTGGAAGCCGGCAAAATTGAAGAGCGCTCCAAGCAATTCTTACGCGCCCAAGATATCATCACAGAGCTGCGCTGCACTTTGGTTTTCAAAGCGGCCAAAGATATCGCTGAGAACTTAGAGCGGTTGTACGAATACGCAACCGATCGTCTCATCCAGGCCAACATTAACCACTCTGCGGCCTCTGCCCGTGAAGCTCTAAAGGTACTAGAAGAGCTCCATAGCACTTGGTCCGAAGCAATTTCACTGCTTAAAAAAGAAAAAGAGAACGAGGCAAAAAATGCGACCAGTAATCCCGCTGAAAACAAATAAAATGCTGGCCCGAACCGCGAGCCCAATGGACGAAGTTTTGTATTACCTGGAATTAAAAAACCAGTACTACGAAAAGTTCCAACAAATGACGCGTAAGTTTCTGGATAAGGCGAGCCAGAACCATTGGGATGGCCTCGATTTCTTCGTCGAGAACCGTGAGCGCGTGCTGAAGATTATTCAGTACTTCGATCACAAAATCGCTACTGTTTTGAAGACGATTCCCGCGGGCACTACGGATGTCGAAGCCTATCGCGAGCAAGTCCGCAGCATCATGAAGCGTCGCCAAATTTTGGGTCAGAGCATTGTGCAGCTGGATCTTGAGTTGATGGGAAAGCTAGACGAAGTTCGCAACGAAACCATCCGCGAGTTGAAGAAAACTCAAGACATGGGTCACAAGCTGGGCTCCTACAATGGCTCACCCGAGCCAGAAAAACGCCGCGTAAAAGCAGCGTAGAATCGCCTCGCTGCACTCGCAACGGCTCCCTACACCGTCAAAGAAATGTCGCTTTGCTGGGCGATTGACTCGCGCAGCAAGGCCTTTTCCCCAGCAGTTTTCCAAAAGCTCAACCAAATCTACCCTTTGGAGTTTTAGTAAAAAGTGCGGGGAATATTTTCCCTGGCACAGGGATTGCTCATGTCTATGAGTGAATGACAAAATCCCTCTCTCGAGCACACAACCCCACCCGATTTTTTGAACTCTTAGCCGACGCGGACGCGATACAGGTCCGCGAGTCGCCAAGCCCTATTGCCAATGAAGGCCGGGTGCGGAGCTTTGTAGTTCACATCACTTCCCCGGCGCCTGCTGCACCGGAAGTTCCGAATATCGCCGATTTCGAGCCCTCTCGTATTGCCGAAAGCGCGGAGCTGCTACTAGAAAGCAGCGACTACGTCTTGGCGCGCAATCTCTTCTCCCACATTCTCAACGACAACTTAAAAGACGCACGCGCTCTGCGCGGTTTGGGAATCTGTCTATTTCACCTGAGCGAACATATTTCTGCGCGCAAATGCTTTAAAGCATGGCACGAAGTCCATGGCGCAGACTTAGCCCTCTACTGGCTGGGAAAATCCTTTGCCGCTGAAGGCGATAGCGAGTCGGCATTGGCTGCGTTCTCGCGCGTTACAGATACACATGCCTTTACCTTCGACGAGAAAATCGACCTATACCGCTCCCACGGCAATTGCTTCGCTAAGACGGGCGATCTGCGCCTTGCCGAAGAGCGCTATCGCAAAGCCCTAGAGCTCCAACCGCAAAGCGACACTTTGCTCGTTTGCCTTGGCAGCTTAGAAATCCAAAAGGGAAATCCAGATTTTGCCGAGCGGCATTTTCGCATGGCCCTACAAGCGCAGCCTCGCAATTCCAAAGCCTATTGCGGTCTGGGCCTCACCGCACTAGCTGCGCAGAATTCGAGTCTTGCCACTGCGTACTTCCACAAAGCATTAGAGCTGGATGCAGAAAACTGGCTAGCCCTCGAGCAGTGGGGTGCCGCCTATAAACCAGGCGCGGATTTCACGCGTCTGGAAACGCACTTGCTGCGTTATATCGAGATTCATCCCGGCAGCGCCCAAGCCCTCGCATTGGCCGCTGACTTGTACTCCCGCAATGAGCTGCACAGCGCTTCCGATCGCTATCTACAACAAGCGCTCCTTGCCGATCCAAAGAATGTCCGCGCCTTACTCGTGAAGGCGCGTGCTGAATCTATTTAAGCGGCCGTACACAGAAAGTTTTTAATAACAGGTAGAGGGGAACTTATGATGCGTGTATTTCTTGATGATCGTGTCTCCGAATTCAACCAAAGCAACGAGAAGCTAGGGGACTTCCTCAACCATGTTTCCGCAAATCTGCCACCGAACCGCATCATCACCGAAGTTGTGATGGATGGGATTCAGATCCCTAAGCACCGTCAGCGCGAGGCGTTTGCCAAGTCGCTACAGCGCGTGCAGGAGCTACAAATCCGCACTGCCGACGCCACTTTGCTGGCCGCTCATGGCCTGGATACCGCCATCTCCAACGTCGAGCGCCTGCGCCAAACCCTACTCCA
>JALHPX010000141.1 GCA_022842225.1 bacterium | reverse complement strand
CGATTGGGCGATACGTTTCTGGATTCCTTGCCCGCGTATGGGGATGGCCCTCATGATCAGTTGCTTGTGGAGAAACGGCTAGGAAAGAAGATTCCGCGCCCATCGTTGAGTGAGTGGAGGGGTGAGCAATTGCCTCCCGGGGTTTTCCCTCACTGGGATCCTCTCGTCAGACAAACGTTCTTTCAGCCGGGAAGAATTCTCTACGGGGATGTCATTCAGGCCAACGCCCTTTTTGCGGAAGAGGGGCTTTGGCCGTTGTTGCATTCCCTTGCGAATACTTATGGTCTTTTTTCGACCGGAAGATTGATTCCAAAGAGCAAGGTAATAGACGGTTTCGAGTATCGTGGGCCTTTCGTCTGTATTCCCACGATGGTGGTTTGGGAAGTGTTCAATAAAGTGAAAGACCTCCGCATCCGAAAAGGATCTCGGACCCTTTATTATGAAGGCTCGGGCGCGCGCCCGCTTATGATTAACGGCTACAATCAATGGAGCGATCCTCTTTTGGGTTATGGGAATTACGTACAGATTATGGAAAAGACGGGGGCGGAGTTTCGGCAGGGGTGGACGCAGCAATTTGCAGAGAAGGAGAACTTCTCGTTTGTTCGTGACGTGACGATTGCCGAGACGCGCTTTGAGAATATCGAGGGTTCCCGGTTGATTCGTCGTCTTGTCCATCAGGCAGATCCCAAAATCGCCCATCACCCGCATTCTTTAGAGCCATGCATTGAGCAGTTGGTGCAGGCCCCCAAGCCAGGAGTCATAGAGGTGCAGGTTCCGATTACGATTGGCGTCTCGCTCGGTAATTCAGCGCCCGTGAACTTTGAATACAAATTTAAAACCGCCTTTCCCCAATAAAAAACCGGCACCGGGTAGTCACCGGTGCCGGCCGTTCGTACAGGTTAGTTGCAGGGGTTTATGGGGAAACAGGGCGGGTATCGTACACAATCACGATTCCTCCGCCGCCCCCTGCCTCATCCGACACGCGTAGTGTTGGAATGTTGATGACCTGATTTCGAGGAGCTCTCGGATCTTCATTTACCCCAAATACCCGAACCACTCTTGGCGCTACGGGTAAGTTTTGGAAGTTCACGGAAGCCATGAAGTCATACGCAAAAGGACTTAGGCGGGTGTTTCCGTTGGAGAGGAACTCGTCCAAGTACTGACCGTTGCCGGCGAAGTAGTAAAAGCCGCCGCGGGTTTCGCCCAGTTTCTTAGACAATTGCTGGTGGAGGTTTTCTCCGAGTCCAATGATGGTGACTGCGTTGCCGCGCGCTGCTGCGTTGGCAACTTCCGCAACCAGAGTTCGGTCATCGCTCCCCGTGTTGTTTCCACAGTCGGTAAACATCAAAACGCGGTTGTCGTAGCCTTCCGCGTTCATGCCAAGCTCAAGATTCATTTTATCGATTTCGCCAAAACTCTGGAGCATCGCTTGCAAGACATCCGTAGTTCCACCCAGTTCGATTGCATTGATTGCCTTGAGAATTTTCTCGCGGTGTTCTGGAGTCAGACGGGCCGACGGGATTTCGATCTTGGATCCGTGGTCGAATACAACGAGGCCCATGGCGTCTTGATCGGTGAGACGAAGGTAGTTGTCCTTCGTTGCTCCAGGAGCAGGAGGAGTGAGCATCTTGCTTGCCACTAACTTTGCCCACTCAAGGCGGGTCCGAGTGGTTTCATCTTTGGAGCTCATCGAGCCGCTGCGGTCAATAGCCAAAACCAAATTGGTCGGACGGCGATTCATTACTTCGTCGACCTTTACCTCCAGCTGGACTTGCGTATAGAGCAATCCACTTGCAGGGTCGTAAACCACTCCCGGTCGGGCCGATACGAGTTGCTCTGGCTTAAAGTCTTCTACAAGTGGGATTTGAAACTCCTTTAAGAATCCATCCACCGTAAGCGTTTCGGAACTGGGAACATTTCCGCTCTTAACTTGGGTCCAGAACACGCCGGCGTCCTGTGCTCCACCGGATTGCAAGGTGACCGAGGGCGTAGAAATCGCTTCCAGCGACATCGCCTCGAAGCCGCCTCCTCTTAAGCCTTCTAGAGAGCCACCGTACCGGTAGCCACCACCCGAATGCGGATCATAATTGGTGGAGATGTTCGCAGCTAGTTTTTCCATGTTGTCGAACAACTCCGTTACGCGAGCGTCTCTGGGCAATCCTTGGCTGCGATAGGCAGCACGCAATTTGTCGGTGTTCTCTTGTAACGCTTTTGCAAAGCGCGCCTTGCGCTCGTCGGTGTTTGTCGGGGTGACGACTTCAGGGAGCGAATAGGGGTAGACGGGAATTCCGTTCACCGTACGAGGTCCGTCTCCTGCCGGAGCTTGTGCTGGCGTGGGTTGCACCAGGCTTGGGTGGGGAAGTTGGTCGCCGCGCTCGTAGCCTTGCAGCGTGAGCATGATGGCGTTGGCGGCGTTAATCAGAAAGAGTGCTTTTAGCGTGCCGGCATCGCTGACGTAAGCCTGGCCACTCGCCAATCCCGGAATCGGAGTGACGGTTTGTCCGCGCACCACATTGCCCTGAAGTCCGGTGCGGTAGGAATAGTTAATAACGAGCTTTGGGCAATTAGGGCTAGAAGCCGCTACGTCGGTCGTAGGCTCGGCCATCGCTCCTGTAGTCACTAGCAGCGCAACGGCCAAAAAAAGTTTTAAAAATCTTTCCATCAACACAAGCTACCTCCCGGAGGCTGGCCGCTGTCGTACTTCTTCAGCTGCCTTGTTCCTCTGTTACACTAAATTTTAACAATAGTTAAAAATTGTTTTTCGGTGATAGTCGATGTGTTTCAGGAGATCAACAGCCTTTTTCTGAAGCGGGCTGATGCCATTGAGGCGTCTTAGGAGCGGTGAAGTCGTCGATAGGCTCGATGCGGTCGATGCCCTTTTTATTGACGACAACTCGGTAGATCTGTTGCATGGCGGGGCGTTCGGGCCAGTACTGAATCGACGCGCGATCGGTGCCGCTTTGAATGGTGGATCGCACTGCCAGGTAAAAATGATAAACGCGACGAGACCGGAAGCGAGTGAATTGGCCGGTGCGATCTAAGACCGCCAATTCCTTAAACGGATCGTCCATGAATTTGAGATAGCGCTCTAAGTTGATGCGGACATTCTCCTGCAGCGCCAATTCCGTGTTGCGGCTGTCGATGGATTCTGGCAATTGCTGCCAGCGTTTCCAGGAAAAAACCTCTTCGGGCAATTCGGTTTCGACTTCGCTTTTGCAGGCGGTACGACGCAAGCTCTTCACCCCGGGCGGGAGGTTTTTACTCGGCAGAATATGCGACCATTCTTTGTTCACGCCGATCGACCGGCCATCGACCCACAATGTCTCCTCGACATCGGGAATCCAGGCAGAAGCTTTTTTTGCCAGTGTGACTTTGAGCCAATCCTTAATGCGATCGCGCAGGGTGTAGACGGCTACGCCGGAGCCCAGGATCAAGAAACCAGAAACCGCGATCTCTCCCGACGAGGGAATATAGAGTTGCTGCAGGCAAGCGGCGGAGGCGCCAGCAAGTGCTGTGCCGACAAACGCGGTTGTTTCCGCAACTCGCTTGTCACGGGGGCGTCTGGAGACGTCGACAAACATCTTGGACTGGAAAAATTTTTTCAGTTGGCTCAACCGTACGAGGTAGCTCTCGCGCTCCTCATCGCTGGGGGCTTCTTCACGGTGCGCGCCGCCAATCGGCACATGGAGTGATTCTCGTCGGCTGAGTTGACTCAGAATGCCCGATAGCTGGGCGATGGCCCCTGAGTAGTGCTGGCCCTCAAAGCGATCGGTGGGGCACTTAGAGAGCTCATTACCCACTTCGCTCAGGTACTTCACGTACAAGCTCGTCGTATATTCCTGCAAAAGAGTTAAGACTGGAAAGCGTTCGGGGCGGAGCGAATCAATTTGCTCGCGAATTTTGGCGATGGAATCTGCTGTGCGCTGCACTTCGTGCGAAAGACGAGCCAGGTGATTGGCCGCATCCTGATCGCGATGCATAAGCGAATGCGCCAGTCGGCATTGGCGACGGTGAAGGCTCGTCCAGCGGCGCAGGGTTTCATGAATCACAGCACCAGCGTCCTTGCTGTGCTCCACCAGGATATCGGCGCCCAGCGAATCTTCTTCGACGTCAAACGCATCGTTTTCACGGACCGACTCGGTCAGCTGGCGCACGGCATCGCGCATCGCCTTGTGTCCCTGCTCGGCGCAGAGAGAAACAGCGAGCCTGGTGCGGGAGTGCAGATCTTCACGGATTTCTTTGCCCTCCCAACGAGAGAGCTGAAAACTGCTCGGAACGAAGAGAAAAAGTTCCAGCCAGCCTTGGAAGCCATTCTTGCCGGGATCGACAAACGTCTTTAGCTCCAAATTGTGGTGGTCATGGCGTGCGAGGTGAATACGATGGGTCAGATTCTCAGCGGTGCTCTGCGTCTTCAAACCCTGCCAGGGCAGTCCTGCTTCGAACCATTTTAAGTAAGGGGCTAGTGTGAGGATTGAGTACGTCAAGTCAGTTTCTAATTATATTTGCGATTGCACCAGAAGAGAAGCACTGCTGCCCTGCGGTGTTGTCATCCGTCTACGGTCGGCTAAAGTTGCCCTATGCAATTCCAGACCGTGCGATTTCTTCTGAGCTTACTCGTCGTTTTCTCTCTCTTCTCAGCACCCGTTTTCTCGGAGCCAGTCACCGCGCCACACGTCGAAGTGCAACTGGTTGCGGCGCAGGAGAGTTTTCAATGGGGAAAGCCGGTGCGTGTCGCCATTCGCTGGCAAATTGAAAATGGCTGGCATCTCTACTGGAGAAACCCCGGCGACAGCGGCGAGGCTCCCAAAATAAATTGGAAACTGCCCGATGGATTTGCGGTTACCCAAACTTTTTGGCCGACGCCGCGCCCAATCGCCGTACCTCCGCTGCGCAACTATGGATTTGAGAAGGAGCTGCTGCTGGTCTCCGAAATTCAGACGCCGGCCGCGGGAAGTGCTTTGGGATCGGCGTC
Organism: bacterium; assembly: GCA_022842225.1. Taxonomy (GTDB): domain Bacteria; phylum Bdellovibrionota; class FAC87; order UBA2466; family UBA2466; genus JALHPX01. The sequence continues at coordinate 2,853 of JALHPX010000141.1, read as the reverse complement.
CATCACCGCCGAGGCTTCTTGGCTGGTTTGCCAGGAGAGCTGCATCCCCGGATCGGCGACTTTGAATTTAGAATTACCCGCCAACGAGGCATCTCCCCAACCGAGCCAATACGCCGACGCGTTCACTGCGGTGCAGGCGCAGTGGCCCAGCCCTCAATCGCCGTGGCAATTCGCCGTCAAAATCGAAGACGATTTCGTCCATCTCGAAGGCAAGGGCCCCGCGCAATTCGAAGATGCTTACTTTTTTGCCAACGATCGCGTGCTGTTTCGTCACGCCGAAGATCAACCCTTTGAAAAAACGGACGACGGTTGGCGCCTCAAGCTTCCCAAGAAGAATACTTTTCCCGCGAAGATTGACCGCCTCGCGGGGGTGTTAGTCGTCGAGGGCAAGCAGCGCGAAGCCTTTGAAATCGACGTGCCGGTGGCCGCCACCGCGGCCGGCCTGAGTCAAAGTCTGTACGCGATCCTGGCTGCGTTTTTGGGCGGGCTCATTTTGAATCTCATGCCCTGTGTATTTCCTATTCTGTGTCTGAAAGTTTTGAGCTTCGCTTCTCTAGGCGGTTCCACTCGGAAAAAAGCGCTAGTCTCCAGTGCAGCCTACTCCGGCGGCATCCTGGTTTCGTTCTGGGCTTTGGCCGGCACTCTGATGGTGCTGCGAGCCGGTGGAGAGCAGTTGGGCTGGGGCTTTCAATTGCAGTCGCCATATTTCTTGATCGGCCTTGTGGTGCTCTTGCTCGCGATGTCGCTTAACTTCTTTGGTACCTTTGAAGTCGGCGGTTCGTGGACGGGACTGGGCCAAGGGCTGGCCAGTCAGGAAGGGAACGTTGGTTCGTTCTTCTCCGGCGTACTAGCGACTCTGGTGGCGACACCTTGCACGGCGCCCTTCATGGGCACGGCGGTTGGATTTGCGTTTACTCAGCCTCCTTACATGACGCTTTTGATCTTTACGTCGCTAGCGCTGGGACTGGCGGCTCCTTATGTCGTGCTCGCCCTTTCGCCCGCGCTGGTGAAGCTCTTGCCACGCCCTGGTCAGTGGATGGTGACGCTTAAGCAGGGAATGGGATTCTTGCTCTTGCTCACAGTCCTTTGGCTCGTCAGTGTGCTGGCGCTGCAAGTGCAGTTAGCTTCGCTGTTTCAGGTCTTGCTGGCACTATTGGGAATCTCGTTTGGTTTATGGTTGTGGGGTCTGAACGGTACGAAGAAACGTATTGTTGCAGTGCTGTTCATTGCCGCTTCCAGTTACTGGGCGTTCACCCGTGGCGTGCATCGAGAATCGCGAATGGAAGCCGGCGAGCATGGGCGCTGGGAAAAATATACCGAGGAAGCCGTCGATAAAGCCGTGCACGAAGGCCGAGCGGTGTTTATCGATTTCACAGCCGCTTGGTGCATTACCTGTCAGGTGAATGAGCAGGTAGCGCTAGAAGTGGACTCGGTAAAAAAGAAGTTCGAAGATAAAAAGGTTCGCCTCTTTAAAGCTGATTGGACCAACCAGGATGCGCAGATTGCCAAGAAGCTGGAGAGCTATGGGCGGCAAGGTGTGCCGCTGTATGTATTTTATCCAGGCGGCAGTCAGGCGCCGCGGATTTTGCCCCAGATTTTGACACCTCAGATTGTGCTCGACGAACTCGATAAATCGACGGCACCCTTGCCTTCAACCGACTGAAAAGTTAAATCTGTTAATCAACTTGAAAGGATCCCCGAATGAGAAATTTCCAAAAAAGCATCCTCTTCGTTTCCATGTTCTTAAGTTTAATTGCGGTGAATGTTGCAGCCCACGCTGCTTCTGGACTCGCTGACTTAAAAGTCGGACAAGTAGCGCCGGAGTTTGAATTAGCCGATGCTGCCGGCAAAAAGCACAAGCTCTCTCAATACAAAGGGAAGTACGTTGTATTGGAATGGCTCAATCACGGTTGCCCTTTCGTTAAAAAGTTTTACGGCGCTGGCAAAATGCAAGATCTCCAAAAAACCTACACGGCAAAAAACGTGGTGTGGTTAAGCGTGATCTCGTCGGCTCCCGGCAAGCAAGGACACGGCACTCCTGCGGACGTGGCTAAGGAGCAAAAAGAAAAAGGCTCCAAAGCAACAGCTGTGCTGATCGACGAATCCGGCAAAGTTGGTAAGAGCTACGGCGCTCGCACCACTCCTCACATGTACGTCGTCAATCCAGAAGGGAAGTTGGTTTACCTAGGCGCAATGGACGATAAACCTGGGACGGAAGCTTCTGAATTGAAAGATGCGAAGAACTACGTAGCGGCGGCATTAGATGCCTCGTTAGCTGGCAAGCCGGTTGAAATGGCTTCCACAGAACCTTACGGCTGCGGCGTTAAGTACAAAGACTAAATCATGGCCGACAAAGCGACCTTTAATCAGAGTTTCTTGAAATTCCTGGGCGGCTCTCCGACCCCTCACCATGCGGTGGAAAACATGGCGGTGGCGTTGGAGGGCCGCGGTTTTACCGAGCTATTCGAAAGAGATAGCTGGAAGCTCAAGCCCGGAGCCAAACACTTTGTCCGCAAAAATGGATCTTCGCTCATTGCCTTTGAAATGGGCGAGAAGCCAGCTGCGGAAACTGGGTTTCGAATGGTGGCGGCGCACTCAGATAGCCCCTGCCTAAGGCTCAAGCCTTCGCCGGAAATCGGCATGCATGGCGCTTGGAAACTCGGAGTAGAGGTCTACGGTTCGGCGATTCTATCGACGTGGTTTGACCGCGATTTGTCGTTGGCCGGACGCGTGATGGTGAAGAGTAAGTCAGTTGGCATCACCTCCGAGATGGTGAATTGGCAGAAGGCCGTGGCCTTGGTTCACAAACAAGCGATTCACATCAATCGCAACGTGAAAAAATAACGAAGTAAA